>CAYVOE010000154.1:0-5380 GCA_964452795.1 uncultured Nitrospiraceae bacterium | reverse complement strand
GCCGTTGTGGACCTCGTCGTGGCCGGCGTAGGGGCCGCCGGAGATGGCGCAGGCGCCGACGGCGATGACCAGCCTGGGCTCGGGCACGGCGTCGTAGGTCTTCTTTAAAGCCAGGCGCATGTTCTCGGTGACGGGCCCGGTGATGAGCAGGCCGTCGGCGTGTCGCGGCGCGGCCACGAACTGGATGCCGAACCGGGCAAGGTCGAAGACCACGGTACCGAGCACGTTCACGTCGGACTCGCAGCCGTTGCAGCCGCCCGCGCTGACTGGGCGGAGCTTCAGCGACCGGCCGAAGAGGCGCCGTACGTTCTCGTCGAGGGCGCGGGCCTTATCGGCCACGGCCCCGTTGACCACAAGGTCTTCGCGGCGCCGCGCGGCCAGGCTGTACTCCGACGTGAACCGGATGGCGTCGGCGGGACAGGCCTCGACGCACTCGGCGCAGAACAGGCACTTGCCCATGTCGATGCCAAGCCCGTCGGGTCCCATCGCCAGGGCGTCGGTGGGGCAGGCGTCGATGCAGGCCCGGCAGTCGGGCAGGCATTTGGAGCTGTCGATAGCGGGACGTCCGCGCCACCGGTCGGGCAGGACCGGTTCGGCGTCGGGAAAACCCACGGTCCGGTGGCCCTGGCGCAAGCGGGCCATCAACGCGTTGATCATCGGCGTTCCTTAGAGGTCATGTCCGCAGTAGGACAAGTTGAAACTCTTGTTGCACAGGGGGAAATCGGAGATGGCCTGGCCGCGGAGGGCCATGGCCAGGCCGGGCCAGTTGTGGAAGCTGGGATCGACGACCTTGTACGCGGCGAACCGGCCCTCTTCGTCGGTGAGGGCGACGTGGCAGATCTCGCCGCGCCAGCCCTCGACCAGCGACACGGCCATGCGCCGCGGCGCCAGGGCTCCGGGTCGGGTGCGGGAGCTTCCTTCGGGCAGGCTCCGGAGTTGGGTCCGGAGGAAGGCGAGGGAGCGCTGGATCTCGAGCCAGCGCACCAGGGCCCGGGCGAACACGTCGCCGCCGCTGTACGTGGACACGGGGATGTGGGCGAACCCGAAGATGCCCGTGGGATAGTCGACCCGCACGTCCCGTTCGAGGCCGCAGGCCCGGGCGGCCGGTCCCACGAGGCCCAGGACACGGGCCGCCTCGCGCGACACGGGCCCGGCGCCTTCGAACCGGGCCAGGACCGACGACGTGTTCCAGAGCAGCTCGACGGCGTGGGTCACGTCGCGTCGGGCCTCCTCGAGGCGCTCGAGCAGCCATTCCACGCGGGCGTCGTCGGCATCGAAGGCAACCCCTCCCGGCCGGACCCAGCCCCGCCCGAAGCGGCTGCCGCAGATGGCGGCCGTCAGGTTGAGGAAGTCGCCGCGAATACGGCCGCAGAACGACGCCGTGGACTGGAAGCCGATGTCGCCGGCAAGGGCGCCGAGGTCGCCCGTGTGGTTGGCGAGGCGCTCGAGCTCGAGGGCCACGGCACGCCAGGCATGGGCCCGGGCGGGCGCGGGACACCCCGACAGGCCCTCGACGATGTGGCCGTAGGCCGTGGCGTGGCCGATGCTGGTGTCGCCGGCGAGGGTCTCCATGTAGTGGACGGTTCGCTTGTCGGGACCGCCGACCAGGGCGCGCTCGACGCCGCGGTGCTGGTAGCCGAGGGCGATCTCGAGGTGGAACACGTTCTCCCCGTGGCACTGGAACCGGAAGTGACCGGGCTCGATGACGCCGGCGTGGACGGGTCCCACCGCCACCTCGTGGATCTCCTCGCCCTCGACGCGGTAGTAGTCGGTCACGCTGGGCTGAGGGCGCTCTTTCGGACCGTGCCCGGGGCGGTACGGGGGATGGAACCGGACCGGCTTGAGCCACGGGTGACCTTCGGGACGCAGGCCCCACTGCTCGGCCATCTCCCGCTCGAACATATGGGCCTGGGGGCAGTCCGGCGTGAGGGCGGGATACGCGTCGCGGACGTCGGTGGCGCATACGGTCAGAAGGCCGGCGCTGTCGTGGGCCTCCACGGCGTACATCCGCAGGGCCTCCCCTTCCCCCGGCACGGCGAAGAAGGCCGCCAGGCGCGTGCCCCGCTCGACGGACCGCACCACTTGAGCGCGAAACTCGGCGGGAGCCAGCAGCGGCACCTCGTCGAGGGGCAGGGTGTGGCCGTTGCGCAAAGCTTTCCGGGTGGTCGGGGACGTCATGGGTGGCCTCCGATGAAAGCCCGGGCCGCCTCCTGAAGCAGGGCGCGCAGGGGGCCCGGGACGTACAGGCCCAGGACGAGCACGGCGCCCGCCAGCACGGCCGGCGGCGCCAGGGCGGGCCAGGGCTCGCGGTACGGGGCGGCGGTAACGTTCTCCGACGGTCGGCCCTGGGCCATGGGCAGCACGATGCTCGCCATGCCCACGTAGATCAGGGCCAGCAGGGCGAGGTACAGGGCCGCCGCGGCGCCGTGCCCCTGATCGACGGCGGCGCGGAAGATGGTGAATTCGCTGAGGAAGGGCGCGAAGGGCGGCGACCCCGCGATGGCGAGGAATCCCGCCACCCACAGGACGCCCGAGGCCGGCAGGGCCCTCAGGAGGCCGCGCACGTCGTGGGTGGACTTGGTGCGGTAGGCGCTCAGGATGTTGCCGGCCACGAAGAAGAGCAGGGCCTTGGTGAGGGAATGGTTCACCGCGTGGAAAAGGGCCCCGAACACGGCCGCGCCGCCCAGGCCCACGCCGAGGGACAGGATGCCCATGTGCTCGACGCTCGAGTAGGCCAGCATGCGCTTGAAGTCGGCCTGCCTCAGGATGAAGACGCCCGCGAAGGCCATCGACAGCAGCCCGAACCCCACCAGCAGGTCTCCGGCGAAGGCACCCGTGCCCGCCGCCTGGCACACCTGCAGGGCCCGCAGGATGCCCAGGAAGGCGCAGTTGAGGAGCGCGCCCGACAACAGGGCCGACACCAGGGACGGCGACTCGCTGTGGGCATCGGGAAGCCAGTTGTGCAGGGGCGCCAGGCCCATCTTGGTGCCGTATCCGACGAGGAAGAAGAGGAACGCGGCCTTCAACCACTGGGTCTCGAGGGTGGGCCCCTCGGCCAGCAGATGGTCCAGCACGAGGGAGGTCTGGTTGCCGTCGAACCCCGCCGCCACGGCCAGGAAGAAGTTCCCGAGCAGGGCAAGGGCCACGCCCACGGAGCACATCACCAGGTACTTCCAGGTGGCTTCCAAAGACCGGGCGTTGCGGTGGTAGTAGATGAGGGGCGCGCTGGCGAGGGTGCTCGCCTCGACGGCCACCCAGAGCAGGCCGAAATGGCCGCTGACGCAGATCAGGGTCATGGACGCCAGGAACAGGAGCAGGCAGCCGGTAAACACCGCCTCGGGCTCGGCGCGAAACAGCTGCTCGTCGTCGGAGGCGAGCCGGGCCTCGCGGCGCATCCGCGGCAGGTACGCGGCGGCGTAGACGGCGGCGGCGAGGAACACGGCCGAGGCGATGCTGAGGAAGAGGCGGCCCGGGGCGTCGACGATAAGCCAGCCGTTGAATCGGGACGCCGGTTCGACGATCCAGGTCGCGGCCGTGCCGAGGGCGTGGAGCCCGGCGGCGCTCGCCAACAGGATGCGCCGCGGCCGGTCGGGCCGGACGAAGAAGGCGGCCGCACCCGCCGCGGTCGGTATGAGAAGCAGCACAAAGATCACGGAGCTAGTCCCTCAAGGCCGACATGCGGTCGATGTCGATGTGTTCGAATTCGCGGTTGATGTGGAAGATGGCGATGCCCATGACGAACACGGCGGCGAATACATCGAGGAGTCCGCCCATTTCGACCAGGAAGGGCATGCCGCCCACGAGTCCGACGCCGAAGGCGAAGACGCCGTTCTCGAGGACGAGATAACCCAGGACCTGGGAAAGGGCGTTGCGCCGGGCCACCACCATGAACAGGCCGACGAAGATGGTCCACAGCGCCACCGGCAGGACGCGGGACGCGATGAGGGGCAGTTCGGGAGCGGGCAGGCGCAGGCTCAGCCACAGGGCCGCCGCCAGCATGGCCACTCCCGTCAGGATGGAGGCGGTGTAGCCCACCCGGGGATCCATTTCGCGGCGCGCGTTCGTCTGCTGCAGGGTGTGGAACAGGAGGCGCGGAAACACCCCGCCCTTGAGGATCACGCCCATCGCCGCCAGCAGCAGCACGTGCACGGAGAGGGGGTGGGCGAAGAGCGTGAACAGCCCCAGGGCCGCGCCCTGCACCGCCACGAGGCGGATGCACAGACCGAGGCGGCCCGTGCCGAGTATCGCCAGGTTGGCGACGGCGACGACGACGATGGCCGTATCTGCCCAGGGAGTCACCATTCGCTACCTCATCAGTCCGATGACGAGGGCCAGGGCGCTCAGGGCCCCCGCCCCCACCAGGAGTTGCGGCACCCGCACCAGCCGGAGCCGTGCCATGGACGATTCCACCGCACCCACGGCCACGCCGAGGAGCGCCATGCCGACCAGCGCGGCAGCGACGTCGAGGACGACGTATCCCGTGCGCAGGGGGACGACCAGGCCCACCAGCAGGGTCCCGAAGACCCAGTGCTTGAGAGCGGTACCGTATTGGATGAAGGCGAAGTCGGGCCCGCCGTGGTCCAGCACCATCACCTCGTGGATCATGGTGAGTTCGAGGTGGGTGTTGGGATCGTCCACGGGAATGCGGGCGTTCTCCGCCAGAAACAGGGCGAAAAGGGTCGCGGCCACGAGGGCGAGGGCCGGTCCCGCCGCCGCCCAGAGGGGAAACGACACGGCGCCGTGGATCTCGCTCAGCGACAGGGCGCCGGTCCGTTGAACCAGGGCCGCCAGGGCGAGGTAGAAGGCCGGTTCGGCGAGGCCGGCGAACTGGACTTCCCGGCTTGCGCCCATTCCTTCAAAGGCCGAGCCCGTGTCGAGGGCGGCCAGCACGGTGAAGAAGCGCATCAGTCCCAGGAGCCCCGCGAAGGCGATGAGGTCGCCCGGGAAAGCCACCGGCGCGGCGATGCCGCCGAAAGGCGTCACGACCAGGGCCGTGAGGATGGCCGCCAGGCCGACGATCGGTCCCGCGCGAAACACCCAGGAGGTCGTGCGGCTGTAGACGGCGCCCTTGCGCAGCAGTTTCCACAGGTCGTAGTAGACCTGGAGCAGCGGCAGTCCGCGCCGGCCGGCGAAAAGGGCCTTGGTGCGGTTGATGACGCCCAGCAGCAGCGGCGCGAGGACGAGCCCCAGGAGGGGCGGTATCAGGGTTGCCGTGTCCATGATCTACCCCAGTTTCCAAATCAGCAGGACCAGCAGGGTCACAGCGATGTACAGCACGTAGATGTGCAGATTGCCGTGTTGCAGCCGCCGCAACCCGAGAAGGGCACGGGCGGTTCCCCGGAACAAGGGGACGTAAACGACCTCGCGGCAGAAGTCGGGC
>CAYVOE010000153.1:0-10749 GCA_964452795.1 uncultured Nitrospiraceae bacterium | reverse complement strand
CTCGGGGCCGGACGCCGAGCCGAAGCTGGGAAACTGCCTGCCGCTGAGCCGGATGCCCCTCGGTACCGTGGTGCACAACGTGGAATTGACGCCCGGCAAGGGCGGTCAGGTGGCCCGGTCGGCCGGCAACAGCTGCCAGCTCCTGGCCAAGGAAGAGCGGTACGCCGTGCTTCGGATGCCGTCGGGCGAGATGCGCCGCGTCCTGCTGGAGTGCCGGGCGGTGGTGGGCTCGGTGGGCAACGAAGAGCACCAGAACATCAGCATCGGCAAGGCGGGCCGGACCCGCTGGCTGGGGCGGCGTCCCAAGGTGCGCGGCGTGGCGATGAACCCGGTGGACCACCCCCACGGCGGCGGCGAAGGCCGCACCTCGGGCGGGCGCCATCCGGTGACGCCCTGGGGCAAGCCGACGAAGGGCCACAAGACGCGCGACCCGAACCGGCGCTCGAGCGCGCTGATCATTCGCCGTCGCCGCAAGTAGCCGTTCGCAGACAGGTAAGAGGGAGAGAGAAAAGTGCCTCGGTCCGTTAAAAAAGGTCCCTTCATCGACGACCACTTGATGGAGAAGGTACAGAACCAGATCCGAACCGGCGACCGTCGCGTGATCCGCACGTGGTCGCGCCGCTCGACGGTGACCCCGGAAATGGTGGGCCTCACCATCGCCGTGCACAATGGAAACAAGTTCATTCCGGTGTTCGTGACGGAGAACATGGTGGGGCATAAGCTCGGCGAGTTTTCGCCCACGCGCACCTTCCGCGGCCACGCCGGCAGCAAAGGCCGATAGGGGCCGGTAGGAGCAAGGATATGGCAATGGCAATCGCAAGGGCCCGCTACCTTCGCATTGCGCCGCGCAAGCTTCGCCTGGTGGCGGATCTGATTCGCGGCAAGAAAGTGGAAGAGGCCCGCAATATCCTGCGGTTTACGCCGAAGGCGGGCGCGCCGCTCCTGCAGAAGGTGCTGGAATCGGCCGTGGCCAACGCCGAGAACAAGGCGGCGGAGAACCGCGAGCGCATCGACACCGACGAAATGACCGTTCGCCAGCTCATGGTGAACGGCGGCCGTACCCTGCGCAAGTATCAGGCGGCTCCCCGAGGCCGGGCCGTGCGCATTCGCAAGCGCACCAGCCATGTCGAGCTCGTCATCAGCGACTAAAGGAGACAACCCGTGGGTCAGAAAGTACATCCGTTGGGCTTCCGCCTCGGCGTGATCCGCACGTGGAGCTCGCAGTGGTACGCCGACAAGGGCTATGCCGAGCTGCTTCACGAGGACCTGAAGCTTCGCGACTACATCAAGAAGCGCCTGTACCAGACGGGCGTGGCCCGCATCGACATCGAGCGGGCGGGACGCAAGGCCAAGGTCCACATCTACACGGCCCGGCCGGGTCTGGTCATCGGCCAGCGCGGCGCCGAGGTCGACAAGCTGCGGTACGAGCTCGAGAAGCTCACGGGCCGCGAGCTGCTCATCAACATCCACGAGGTGATGAGCCCCGAGCTGAGCGCCCAACTGGTGGCCGAGGGCATCGCCCAGCAGCTCGAGCGGCGCGTGTCGTTCCGCCGGGCCATGAAGAAGGCCATTCAGAACACCATGCGGCTGGGCGCCAAGGGCATCCGCATCCGCGTGGGTGGCCGGCTCAACGGCGCGGAGATCGCCCGGGTCGAACAGGCCCGCGAAGGCAGCATCCCGCTCCACACGCTGCGCGCGAACGTGGACTACGGCCTGGCCACGGCTTTCACGACCTACGGGACCATCGGCGTCAAAGTGTGGATCTACCACGGCGACGTGCCTCGCGGCGAGATGGTCACGGGACTGGCCGAGGCCCGCAGCGGAGCCGGCCGTCGGGATCGCGGCGATCGGTCCGAGCGCGGTGAGCGCGGCGGCCGGGGCGGACGCGACCGACGCGACCGCGACGAAGAGTAATTGAGGAGATACGGCAATGTTGATGCCGAAAAGGGTTAAGCACCGCAAGCAACAGCGGGGCCGGCGCATGGGCATGAGCAAGGGCGCCAACCAGGTGGACTTCGGCGAGTTCGGGCTGAAGGCGCTGGCGGACGGTTGGATCACGGCGCGCCAGATCGAGGCGGCCCGTATCGCCATGACCCGCCACCTCAAGCGCGGCGGCAAGATCTGGATCCGCGTGTTCCCGGACAAGCCCATCACGAAGAAGCCCGCGGAAGTCCGGATGGGCAAGGGCAAGGGCGCTCCCGAGGAATGGGTCGCGGTGGTGAAGCCGGGGCGTGTCCTCTTCGAGATCGAGGGCGTGCCCGAGGAGCTGGCCCGCGAGGCCGTGCGCCTGGCCGGGCACAAGCTTCCGCTGCAAACCAAGTTCGTGTCCCGCGCCTAGGGACGAATCGACCGGGAGGCACCAGGCGGTGAAGGCTCAAGAGATACGAGACAAGAGCAACGAAGAGCTCCAGCAGATGCTGCAAGAGCGGCAGGAATCGCTGATGCGGTTTCGGTTCAATTTGGTGACGGGCCGGGAGGAGAACGTCCGGGCGGCCCGGAACGCGCGCACGGACATTGCACGGATCAAG
Source organism: uncultured Nitrospiraceae bacterium (assembly GCA_964452795.1). Taxonomy (GTDB): domain Bacteria; phylum Hydrogenedentota; class Hydrogenedentia; order Hydrogenedentales; family SLHB01; genus CAYVOE01. The sequence continues at coordinate 8,221 of CAYVOE010000153.1, read as the reverse complement.
ACCATCCTGCGGGAGCGCGAGCTCGGCATACAGAGGAAGGCGAAGTAGGCCAATGGAAGAACGGGGTCGCACCAAAGAACGCGTGGGCACGGTGACCAGCAACGCCATGGAAAAGACCATCACGGTCGCGGTGGAACAGCCGGTGCTGCATCCGCTGTACAAGAAGGCCCTGAGGCGCACCAAGAAGTTCAAGGCCCACGACGAGGAGAACGCCTGCCAGGTGGGCGATCTGGTCCGCATTCGGGAAACCCGGCCGCTCAGCAAGACCAAGCGCTGGCGTCTCGTCGAGATCGTGAAACGGGCCGAGCTGCCCGCGAAGGAAAGCCAGCCATGATCCAGATCTATTCGAACCTCGACGTGGCCGACAACACGGGGGCCCGGCGGATCCGCTGCATCCAGGTGGTGGGCGGCACCGGGCGGCGCTACGCCGGCGTGGGCGACATCATCACGGCCACCGTGAAGGAGGCGATCCCCAACTCCGGCGTGAAGAAGGGCGACGTGGTCAAGGCGGTGGTGGTTCGGACCAAGAACGACACGCAGCGGCCGGACGGCAGCGTAATCCGGTTCGACGGGAACGCCGCGGTGATCATCAACCCCAACAAGGAGCCGCGGGGCACCCGCATCTTCGGCCCCGTGCCGCGGGAGCTGCGGGAGAAGGGCTTCATGCGCATCATCTCGCTGGCGCCCGAAGTGGTATAGAGGACGAGATCGATGAACATTCGCAAAGGCGACATGGTGGTGGTGATCAGCGGCCCGTACAAAGGCCGTCGGGGCCGGGTGCTCCGGGCCCTTCCGAAGAAGGACCGGGTGGTGGTCGAAGGCGTGAACATGGTGAAGAAGCACATGCGCCCCACCTCGCGCAACACCCAGGGCGGCATCGTGGAGCGGGAGGCGCCCATTCACGTGTCGAACGTGATGGCGTGGTCGGAGACCGCGAAGCGGCCGTCGCGGATCGTGAGGCGGCGGCTCGAAGACGGCACGCGCGTTCGCCAATTCAAGGCCACGGGCGAGACCGTGAACGATTAGGGAGGGGCCCAGCGTGGCGCCAAGATTGAAAGAGCGATACGACCAGGAAATCCTGCCCGCCCTGCGGGATCAGTTTCAATACGGAAACGTGATGCAGGTGCCGCGGCTCGAGAAGATCGTGATCAACATGGGCGTGGGCGACGCCCCCCAGGACCCGCGCCTGATGGAGAGCGCCACGGCCGAGTTGAGCCGCATCACGGGCCAGAAGGCCAGCATCCGGAAAGCCCGGAAATCCATCTCCAACTTCAAAGTCCGCGAGGGCGCCAGCATCGGGTGCATGGTCACCCTGCGGGGCGCACGGATGTACGAGTTCATGGACCGGCTGTTCAACGTGGCCATCCCCCGTATCCGAGACTTCCGGGGGCTGCCGCCCAACAGCTTCGACTCCATGGGTAACTACACCCTGGGCCTGCGCGAGCAGACGATCTTCCCGGAGGTCGAAGTCGACGCGGTGACCCGGGTCCGGGGTATGAACGTCACATTCGTCATTCGTAACTCGCGCTCCGCCGAGGAAAGCCGCGAGCTGCTGCGTAAATTCGGTATGCCTTTCCGGGCCTAGGAGGAGAGTTGTGGCCAAGAAGTCGCTGATCATCAAAGCCAGCCGACCGCCGAAGTTCAAAGTTCGGACTTATAACCGCTGCCGCGTGTGCGGCCGTCCGCGAGGCTATATCCGTAAATTCCAGCTGTGCCGAATCTGCTTCCGGACGCTCGCCCTCGAGGGCAAGCTGCCGGGCGTCACGAAGTCGAGCTGGTGACCAGGAGCGCTGTGCCATGTCGATGAACGATCCCATCTCCGATTTGCTGGCGCGCATCCGCAACGCCACCCTGGCCGGCCACGAGCGCCTCACGGTCCCGGTATCGCGGCTCAAGGAAGAGATCTGCCGCGTCCTCAAGGCCGAAGGCTACATCGAGGACTACCGCGTCATGGACCCGGGGCCCAAGGGCCGCATCGAGCTGACCCTTCGGTACACGGCGGACCGGACGCCGGTCCTCCAGGGGCTGCGCCGGGTGAGCAAGCCGAGCCTGCGCGTCTACGTGAAATCCAACCAGATCCGGCCCGTTCGCAGCGGCCTGGGCGTCTCGATCCTGAGCACGTCCCGCGGCGTGATGACGGGCAAGCAGGCCCGCCAGGCCAAGCTGGGCGGCGAGGTCCTGTGCGAAGTGTGGTGACGAACCGCATCCGACGAAAGGGAAATTGAGCCGTGTCTAGAATCGGAAGAGCGCCGATCCCGGTCCCTGGGGGCGTGAAGACGGAGATCGCCGGGAACCGGGTCAAAGTGACGGGCCCGAAAGGGACGCTCGAACGGACCCTGTCGCCCGCGATGAAGATCTCGGTGGTGGACAACACCATCGTCGTCGAGCGACCGAGCGACAAGCCCGAGCACCGCTCGCTGCACGGGCTGACGCGCGCGCTCATCAACAACATGGTCACCGGCGTGACCGAGGGCTATGAGAAGACCCTGAACATCGTGGGCGTGGGCTACCGCGCGTCGATGCAGGGCAAAACCCTCAATCTGCAGGTCGGGTACAGCCATCCGGTGACGGTGGATCCCCCCGACGGCATCACGTTTGCCGTGGAAGGCGCCCAGACCGTCAAGGTCTCGGGCATAGACAAGGAATTGGTCGGACAGACGGCCGCCGACATTCGCAAGTGGCGCAAACCCGAACCCTACAAGGGCAAGGGGATCCGCTACGACAACGAAGTGGTCCGTCGCAAGGTCGGTAAGGCCGGCTCGAAGTAAGACGGGCCGACCCCGTTGGGAGTCCACGTACCATGGCGATAGCACATCGGGAACGAGTGAAGGAACGGCTGATTCGCCGCAAGATGCGCGTGCGCAACCGCGTGATCGGCACGTCGGAGCGGCCCCGTCTGTCCGTATACCGTTCGCTCAAACACATCTACGCCCAGATCATCGACGACACCACCGGCCGCACCCTGGCCTCGGCGTCGTCCCTGGCCCTGGACACACCGGGCGGAAACGTCGAGGGCGCCAAGGCCGTGGGCAAGGCGCTGGGCGAGAAGGCCCGGGAATTGAACATCACCAAAGTATGCTTTGACCGGAATGGCCGGTTGTATCACGGGCGCGTGAAGGCCCTCGCGGACGCGGCCCGCGAAGCCGGCCTGGAATTTTAGGGAGACCGCTAACTTGAGCAATGTGCGCGGAAAACGGAGCCCCCGAGGCGACCGGGAAGGGCGGGATCGCGATTTCGGCGAGCCCAGCCTCATCGAGAGCGTAGTCAAGATCTATCGCGTGGCCAAGGTCGTCAAGGGCGGGCGGCGGTTCAGCTTCAGCGCCATTGTCGTCGTGGGCGACGGCAAGGGCCGCGTGGGCGCCGCCATCGGCAAGGCGGCCGAGGTGCCCGAGGCGATTCGCAAGGCCATCGAGCGGGCCCGGAAAGACATGATCAACGTGCCCGTGGTGAATACCACAGTGCCCCACGAAGTCATCGGCCGCGCCGATGCGGCCCGGGTGCTGCTGAAGCCCGCGTCTCTGGGTACCGGCGTGGTGGCCGGCGGGCCGGTCCGTGCCGTGCTGGAAGCGGCGGGATACGAGAACATCCTGACCAAGTCGCTGGGCTCCAACAACGCCACCAACGTGGTGTGGGCGACGATGCAGGCCTTGCGCGAGCTCAAGACGGTGGAAGAACTGGCCGACATGCGCGGCCTTTCGGCGAGCGCGATCCTCTAGAGGCCGCCGGGGCGGGCCTTCGAGACGTTCTCCCGATAACCGCATAAAGGATTTATCGACATGGAACTGCATTCGCTCACCGGAGCGCGCAAGAAGCGCAAGCGCGTCGGCCGCGGTCACGGCTCGGGCCACGGCAAGACCGCCGGCCGCGGCCACAAGGGCGCCAAGGCCCGTTCGGGATATTCCCAGCGCTACGGGTTCGAGGGCGGTCAGATGCCGCTCAACCGGCGCCTGCCGAAGCGCGGATTCAACCATCCGACCCGCTTCCCTCAGGCGATCGTCAACCTCGACACCCTCGAGCGCTTGTTTGAGGCCGGCGCCACGGTGAACGCTCAGGTGCTGGTGGAACGGGGCATCGTTCGGGCCGAGAAGGGCGGAGTGAAGATTCTGGGCCGGGGCGAGCTCGGCAAGAGCCTCACCGTCGCCGTTCAGGCAATCAGCGAGGCCGCGCGGAAGAAAATCGAGGCCGCCGGGGGCACCGTGGAAATTGTGAAGCCAGCCGGGCCTGCCGCGCAGGCGGAGGGTTAATCCCGTGTCGCAACCCGTGGAAGCATTCCGCAACGCCATGCGGATCCCCGAGCTCAAGCACCGCATCATCTTCACGCTGGTGCTGCTCGCGGTCTATCGCATCGGCGTGTGCATCCCCACGCCGGGCATCGACGGCGGCGCCCTGGCGCAGGCCATCGGCACCTCGGGCTCGCTCCTGGGCTTCTATAACCTCTTCTCGGGAGGCGCCCTGGAGCAGGCCAGCATCTTCTCGCTGGGCATCATGCCGTACATCACGGTATCGATTATCCTGTCGCTGCTGGTGGCCGTGGTGCCGTCCCTCGAGAAACTGGCCAAAGAGGGCGCCGAAGGACAGAAGAAGATCAACGAGTACACCCGCTACGGCACGGTGCTGCTCGGGATCATCCAGTCCGTCAGCGTGGCGGTCGTGCTTCAGCGCATGAACACGGGCGACAACATCATCGTGGCCGACCCCGACCTCGGCTACTACCTGATGTGCATGGTCACGTTTACTACCGGGGCCATCTTCATCATGTGGCTCGGCGAGCAGATCAGCGAGCACGGGATCGGCAACGGCATTTCGCTCCTCATCTTTATCAGCATCATCTCGCGGCTGCCGGGGGCTCTGGCCACCCTGCTCGACCTGGTGCGCCAGGGCACGCTCGACATCTTCCGGCTGCTGATCCTGGCGGCCCTGATGGTGGTCGTGGTGGCCGGCGTGATCATGGTCACCACGGGCCAGCGCCGGGTGAGCATCCAGTACCCGAGGCAGGTCAAGGGGCGTCGGGTCACCGCGGGCGGACGGAACTACCTGCCCCTGCGGGTCAACCAGGCGGGCGTGATCCCCATCATCTTCGCGAGCTCGCTGCTGATGCTCCCGACCACCGTGGCGGGCGCGCTGAACATTCCGGCCCTCCAGGGGGTCCTGGACCTGTTTCGGCACGGGAGCTGGCTGTACAATGCGATGTACGCCGCCCTAATCATCTTTTTCACGTACTTCTACACGGCGGTCACGTTCAACCCGATCGAGATCGCCGACAACCTGAAGAAATACGGCGGCGTCGTCATGGGCGTGCGTCCGGGCAAGGCCACGGCGGAATACCTGAACCGTGTGATGACCCGGATCACGCTGGTGGGCGCCTTCTTCCTGGCGGCGGTGGCCCTGCTGCCGGAGATGGTGTTCTCCTTCATGGAGGTCTACGACTGGCAGATCGCGAGCTTTTTCGGGGGCACCAGCCTCCTGATCCTCGTCGGCGTAGCCCTTGACACCGTGCGGCAGGTGGAGACCCACCTCGTGATGCGCAATTACGAGGGCTTCATGAAGGGCCGGCGGATTCGCGGCCGCAGGGCGTAACGGAGGATGCCCGGGAGGGTGGCCACGGATTTGCGTGTAGTGGCGCTGGGCGCGCCCGGCGCCGGTAAAGGCACGCAGGCCCAGCGCATGGCGGCGGCGTACGGCGTCGCCCACGTTTCCACCGGAAACATATTCCGCGCCGAAGTCGAGGCTCATACCGACGTCGGGCCGGCTCGTGCCCGACGACCTTACGGTCCGCGTGCTCCGGCAGCGGCTCCAGCAGGACGACGCCCGCGGCTTCGTCCTGGACGGATTTCCGCGGACGCGGCCTCAGGCGGAAGCGCTGACGGTCCTGCTTGAGGGAATGGGCCGACCCCTGGACCTGGCGGTGCTGCTGGTGGTGCCCGACGGGATCATCGTCCAGCGGCTCACGGCGCGCAGGGTATGCCCGGTTTGCGGGTCCATATACAACTTGCGTTCCGAGCCTCCGCGCCGGGACGAGATTTGCGACAACGTGGATCGACACGGAGAGGTTCGACTGGTGCAGCGCGAAGACGATACGGAACAGACGGTGCGAAACCGCCTGGCCGTGTACCACGAGCGGACCGAGCCCGTGATCGAGTACTACCGGGAGCTGGGGCTGCTGGCCGCCGTGGACGCGGCGGGGGCCCCGCCCGACGAGATATTCGGAAGGATCGAAGCCGTACTGGCCAATAAGGGAGTTGTGGCGCCGTCGTGATTGCCTTGCGAACGGAAAGAGAGATCGACACGCTTCGCGAGGCGAATCAGATCGTGGCGGAAGTGCTGGTGACCCTGGCGGATATGGTGGAGCCGGGCATCACCACGGGCGCGATGGACGCCGCGGCGCTGAAGCTGATCCGCCAGATGGGCGGCGAACCGGCGTTCCTCGGATACCACAAGTATCCGAAGTCGACGTGCATCTCGGTGGACGAAGTGATCGTTCACGGGATCCCGGGCAAGCGAAAGTTGAAGGAAGGCGAGATCGTCAGCATCGACGTCGGCGTAATCTACAAGGGCTACGTCGGCGACGCGGCGCTCACGGTCCCCTGCGGCAAAGTCGATCGGGAACGGCGTCGCCTCATGGAGACCACCGATCGCTCGCTGGCGCGGGCCATCGAGGCGGCTCGGGCGGGCAACCGCCTGGAGGACATCTCCCGGGCCGTGCAAGAAACCTGCGAAACGGAAGGATTCTCCGTCGTTAAGTGTTTCGTAGGACACGGGATCGGCACGAGGATGCACGAGGAGCCCCAGATCCCGAACTATGTGACGGGGGACCCGGGCCCGGTCCTGCGACCGGGAATGGTGTTGGCCATCGAACCCATGGTGAACGCCGGCACGGACGACGTGCGCGTGCTCAAGGACGGCTGGACCGCCGTCACCGCCGATGGCCGGCCCAGCGCCCATTTCGAACACAGCATCGTCATTCGTGATGGCGAGGCGGAAGTGCTTTCCGCCACGCCCAAACGCGTCTGGGGAGTTTACAGGCAGTAGCCGGAATCGTATGCAGAAAGAACAAGCTATAGAAGTCGAGGGTACGGTGACCGAAACGCTTCCGAACGCCATGTTTCGCGTCGAGCTGAAAAACGGGCACTCCGTGCTGGCCCATATCTCGGGAAAGATGCGCATGAACTTTATCCGCATCCTTCCGGGTGACCGGGTGAAACTCGAAATGTCGCCTTACGACCTGACGCGCGGGCGCATCACCTACCGCTACAAGTAAGGCCGGACCCGATCGGGCGCTTCGAGCGCCGCGAGGCGAAGAATAGGGAGCGGGCGTTTTTTGTCGCGTCCGTAGGGAGTGAGATATGAAAGTGCGTGCATCGGTCAAGAAGATTTGCGAGAAGTGCAAGATCATCAAGCGGCACGGCCGCGTCCGCGTGATCTGCGAGAACCCGCGGCACAAGCAGCGCCAAGGCTGAGGCGAGGAGAACCCTAATCATGGCACGCGTAGTCGGCGTAGACCTTCCCCGCGAGAAGCGGGTCGAGGCAGGCCTTCAGTACATCCATGGCATCGGCGAGCACCGGGCCCGGCAGATCCTCGCCCAGGCGGGGATCAACCCCGACACCCGGGTGCGCGATCTCACCGACGAGGAGCTCAACCGGCTCTCGAGCACCATCGGCAACAACTACCAGGTCGAGGGCGATCTGCGCCGCGAAGTGACCGCCAACATCAAGCGGTTGATGGACATCAACTGCTACCGGGGCCTTCGCCACAAGCGCAGCCTGCCCGCCCGCGGCCAGCGTACCCACACCAACGCCCGCACCCGGAAGGGTCCGCGGGGCGCCACCATCAAGAAGAAATAGACCTTCCGGCGGCCTGCTTCCGTGAGCGCGGGGCGGGATCCGGGGGCGCAGCGATTTTCGACAGGATTGCAGGAGGAAGGGCCCAGTGGCTAAGGAAAAACGCAAACCGAAGGCTAAGAAGCGTCGCGCTTCACTTAACGTCACGTCGGGCGTCGCACACATTCAGGCGACGTTCAACAACACCATCGTGACGATCACCGACCCCCAGGGAAACACCGTCTCTTGGGCCAGCGCCGGCGGCGTCGGTTTCTCGGGTTCGCGCAAGAGCACGGCCTTCGCCGCCCAGGTGGCGGCCGAGAACGCCGCCTCCAAGGCCCGTGAAGTGGGTCTGCGGGAGGTTCGCGTCCACGTCAACGGCCCCGGCGCGGGGCGCGAGTCG
>CAYVOE010000152.1:0-10764 GCA_964452795.1 uncultured Nitrospiraceae bacterium | reverse complement strand
GATCCCTGTCCGCGAAGTCATCGTCATCCCATAGGTAAAGATTGCCGCGTCGCTCCTGTAAGGGTTCCCGCTGAAGACATACGTATGACCGAAGGTTGATCCTCCGTACGGCTGTACTCCAACACGTGATCGCTCCTCGCAATGACGGGATGTGTCATTGCGCAGGAGCGGGTTGAGCGCAGTCCCCGTCGTCCTGCGATGAGTGGGGGCCGATGACGATGGCGAAACGATCTCGTCTAATTGTTTGAATATATTGCTGCGTATGTATCCCTTTCTGGGAATACACGATAAGGTGTTTTGTCTCTTTCCCAGGGTGGCGCTCGCTTACGCTCGCTGACCCTGGGCTAACTCATGTATCCCCTTCGGGGAATTTTCCTCACGAGCGGAGAATGATCCCGAAGCAGTCGGGTCGTTGGTCGGGCGGACGCGCTACGCGTCGATCCCCTTCCAGGAATTCTCGGGCCTCCGTTCGCCTCCTCTGCCTGTGTTGGACCGGGCTTAGGGCTGTCGAATGAGCCACACTTCGGGCACCTGGACGCCGCGGCCCTCGACGAGCTGCCATTCGAGCTCGAGCACGCCGTCGGCGGTGGCCTCGGGGGCCACGTCGTACTCGACGGGCCAGACGGGGTCGGGCGTGGGCAGGGCGCCGTGGACCTCGTGGTCGCCGTCGGCCACGAGCCGGAGGACGGGCTGGTACCTGCCCCAGTAGGTGACCCGGACGCGGTACCGGACGTCGGGATCGAGGCCCTCGTACCGCAGAATGACCGGGTCGCCCTCGGGCGGTTGCGCCTGGTCGAGCCACGAGTACTTCAGCGGCGCCACCTCCCGCGACAGGGTGTCCATGGACCGGTAGAAGCCGACGTGGGTCGATTGGACGAAGCCCGGGTCTTCGGCGTAAGGCTTCCGGCCCAAGAGGTGTGGCTGTTTGCGGGGATTGCCGAGGTCGTCGTAGAACCCTCCCGGACCGGGGTCTTCCCAATTCACCATGCGGTCGATCCGGGCCAGCCGCTCGTCTTCCGAGTCCCAGTTCCGCACGATCGCGAACTGGGCCTCGAGCCAGAGCCGGTCGTTCAATGGCCGGTCCAGCTTGTCGAGCAGGGCGCCGCGTTCCGTGTTCTTGGCGTGATACGGTGGGTAAATGCTGAGCTGGAATCCGCCGCTCTCGAGGAGCTTCGGTCCGAGGGCCTCGATGCGCGCGCGCAGGGCCTCGCCGGCGTCGTCCGAATCGGCTTGGGCCAAGGCCTCGTGTGCGGCGTCCATGGCCGCCGCCGAACCGATCTCCGGGGCGCGGGCCAGGGCTTGCAGGGCTTCGCGCTCGTACTCGGCCTCGGCAAGGCCCCGTTCGCGGATGTAGGCGTCGAAGAGGGCGCGGAGCAGGTGAATCTGGTAGCGCCAGTTGCCTTCCAGGGCCTCGCCGCCTTTCTCGCCGATGGCGTTCCAGTGGGCGAGGGTCGACTCGATGCCCTCGTTTTCGAGGGGCGACCCGATCCAGTTTTCCTCGAGCATCCGCAGGCCCCTGGCCACGTCGGCGGCCAGATCGGGCCCGAAGAAGACCCGGCCGTAGGCCTCGAGGATCTCGTCGACATCGGTTTCCGGGTCCCAGCCGAGGACGCTGAAAAGCATCTTGTTGAAATCGTCGTGGGCACCGTCCGAATACGACACGAACCCGTCGGAGTAGGGCGCCCACCGGTTGTGGACCGCCGTCATCGTCACGGGTCGGGGATTGCAGGCCTCCCGGTCGAGGCTCTGGGCGAAGAGGTTGTCCCAGTCGGGGAAGGGATATTGGCAGCGGAGGGTGTGGGTAATGTCGGGATAGCGCCGCAGCATGTATTCCGTGGGGATTCGCTTCCGATTCTCTTCCACGGTGCCGGGGCTGCTGGGACCATAGACCACGCCCTTTAGCCACTTGGGACGCTTTTCTTCGATGTACCGATAGAAGGCCTCGCTTTCCTCGCCTTTGAACTTCTGGTTCGACACCCAGAGCCCGGCGTCGGGGAACCGGGCGTGGAGGACTTCCGCCATTTTCTCGAGCCACGGCATGAGGTCGGCGGGATGGGTGTGGCCGGGATCGCCGCCGGGGACCATGATGTGATCGATGTCGGCGCACTGGGCGAAGAACCGCTCCCGATCCTCGAGCTCTCGCCGGGCCTCTTCCGGAACGCGCACGTCGCCCTCGAGAGGCATCCAGAACCACACGTCGAGCCCGTACCGGTCGAGGAGTTTCGTGAGATCCACGTTCATGTCCCACTGGGTGCGCGACATCACCTTGCCGTCGACGACCTCGGGATCGAGGGAGGTGATCAGTTCGACCGCGTTGCAGCCGAAGACGATGAGGTCGCGGAAGTATTGCTCGTATTGGTCGAGGTCCCAGGCATCGTAGCTGTTGGCCGTGTCGCGGTAGCCGATCTGATGGCCTCGGAGGGCGTACTTCGGCGCGGTGCGGATGCGCAGCCCGTCCCGAATGGCGATGGACCGGGGCCGCAGTTCCGCCTCGCGAATGAACCGGCCCACGGCGAACAGGGCGCCGCGATCGTCGTGGCCTACCAGCAGGACCGTCGGCGCCGTCCGCTCCGCCGTGACCCCGCGGTCGGTGAGGAGGGCGTACCCGTCCGGTTGGGCCGGCGCTCCGGCATCCGCCACGACGGGAAGCGCCGACCGGGACGTGGCCACCACGATGGCCGGCGCGTCTTTCGGCGGTTCCGACATCGCGAGGGCCGGCCGGATGCCCGTCCGTCGCTCGATCTCGTCCTGGAGCATGTCCACGGCGTTCTCCAGAACCGGACTCGACGTATCGGCCACGATCGTCGCCTGGGAAAGGTCGAGGTGCTGCGCCGCGGCGACGCTCGCCGCCCACACCAGAACCGCCACGACCCGTGTCACGCGTGTGTGCATTTCTCGTTCCTCCGTTGGCTTCGGAACCGAGTGAGGGAAAGCGCGCCCCTTTGGTAGGGCCAAGGTACGGGGCGGGCCCACCCGGATGCAACCCCGAACCGGAGCCGGACGAGAGCGAAGCGCGCAGGCCCGATTCGTTTGCATCGTCGGAAGACGGGCGGGTACCCTGTGGGTAAGCACATTAGGCCCATTCCCCTCGACAAGTCCAGAACGGAACCTGCCATACGAGGTGCATCATGGCCACAGCAACCGCTCAAGACATCCACTCCCTCCTGGGCGACGAGGCCGACGCGCTGCTGAGCTACACCGCCCGGGGCTTCTCCCGCGACACCCTCCACCTGCCCGGACCCGATTTCGTGGACCGCGTACTCGCCCACTCGGACCGGCCGCCCGCAGTCCTGCGCAATTTCCAGACGATCCTGGACCACGGCCGCCTCGCCGGCACGGGATACGTCTCGATCCTGCCCGTGGATCAGGGCATCGAGCACTCCGCCGGCGCCAGCTTCGCCCCCAATCCCCAATACTTCGATCCCGAGAACATCGTGAAACTGGCGATGGAAGGCGGATGCAACGCCGTGGCGTCCACCCTCGGCGTGCTGGGCGCCGTGTCGCGCAAGTACGCCCACAAGATCCCCTTCATCGTGAAGATCAACCACAACGAGTTCCTGTCCTACCCCAACCGGTACGACCAGATCCTCTTTGCGAGCGTGGACCAGGCCTTCGACATGGGCGCCGTGGCCGTAGGCGCCACCGTCTACTTCGGTTCCGAGGAATCGGACCGCCAGATTCAGGAGGTGTCCGACGCGTTCCACCGGGCCCACGAACTGGGCCTCGTCACCATCCTCTGGTGCTACCTGCGCAATGCGGACTTCCGGAAGGACGGCGTCGACTACCATCTCGCCGCCGACCTCACCGGCCAGGCCAACCACCTCGGCGTCACCATCCAGGCCGACATCGTCAAGCAGAAGCTTGCCGAGACCAACCACGGCTATACGGCGCTCAACTTCGGGAAGACCCACAAGAAGGTCTATTCCGACCTCATCCCGGACGACCACCCCATCGAGATGTGCCGGTACCAGGTCGCCAGCGCCTACATGGGCCGCTGTCCGCTCATCAACTCCGGCGGCGCTGCGGGGAAAAACGACCTGGCCGCGGCCGTTCGCACGGCGGTCATCAACAAGCGGGCCGGCGGCATGGGCCTGATCTCGGGGCGCAAGGCCTTCCAGCGACCCATGGCCGAGGGCGTTGAACTCCTCAACCGCATCCAGGACGTCTACCTCGACGACAGCATTGGCATCGCCTGAGACCGCGTCGTCGCGCTCATCGTGGCTTGGCCGGTGGCTTGACCGTCCCGGCCAAGTCGTCTTGTTCTTTAGTTACCAGGGCGTCCGCCCAGGCCGCGTGCTCGTGTATAATGGCGCCGGCTGTGCACCGGAGGGGGGCGGAAAGGGAAAGGAAACCCGGCGGCGCCGGAGGGTATTTATGTCCCGCCGACGGGGAGAATCGTGTGGGTCGGAAAGGAATGCTGAGACGGGCGCCGGCGGCGCTCTTGATAGCGATACCTGCGGGACTGATCCTATGGGCGGGGTTGTCCATGCTGCGCATCTACCTGTATTCCACCGAGACCGATCTGAAACCCGCCGACGCCGCCATCGTGCTCGGCGCCGCGGAATACAACAACCGGCCGTCGCCCGTGTTCAAGGAACGCATCAACCACGCCGTCGACCTCTACAACGAGGGCCGGGTGAAGGCCTTGATCTTCACCGGCGGCGCCGGCACGGGGAGTCCCTACGCCGAATCCGAAGTGGGCCGCGACTATGCCGTGAAGAAGGGCGTGCCCCCCGGGAAGATCCACACGGAGCGGGTGTCGCGCGTCACCTACACCAACCTCCAGGAGGCCGCCGCCATCGCCCGCCGCGAAGGATACGACCGGGTCCTCGTGGTCAGCGATCCGCTCCACATGCTGCGCGCCGTGGCCATGGCCCGCGATCTCGGACTCGACGCCCACCCGTCTCCCACGCCCACCACCCGCTTCCGCACCTGGAAGACCAAACGCCCCTTCCTCCTCCGCGAGACCTACTACTATTGCCTGTATCAGCTTGGCAAACCCCTGCTCGACTGAGCCCAATTCGCCGGAATTTTCCGACGCTTGGCAACGGTATCCGGACGCTTCCGGGGCGGACGGCCTCTGTGCTAAGTTAGCTGCGACAAGTAACCCGGCGGCCTGTTTCTTGCGGAAGGGGGTATCCCCGTGACCGACTATACGGCTCGACCCAATCGGATGAACGTGTCGGGGGCGCTGAGCGACGCCTGGGCCCACACCCGGCGCATGCTGTTCCCCTTCCGATTCGAAGTGTGGATCTCCCTGGGGGTCATCGTGTTCATCGAAGCCCTCGGCCAGGGCGGTGGCGGGGGAATGTCCAACTTCAACTTCCCTTCAGAAGGGGCCGAAGGCCAGGACGTGTCGCAAGGCATCCGCAATGCGCTGGACGTCCTCCAGGAGAATCTGGCCGTGATCCTTCTGGTCGCGGTTATCGTGATGGCGCTCGTGGTGGGCCTGGTGCTGCTCTTCACGTGGCTCGGCAGCCGCGGCACCATGATGCTGGTCCGGGCCGTGGCCACCACGGACCACCGCATCGGCGAGAACTGGCGCGCCGTGCGCGACACCGCGTGGTCCCTGTTCCTGTTCCGCCTCGTCCTGGCCTTGATCGCGCTGGTCGGCGCTTTCGGCCTGGTGGTCCTGGCGGCGATCGTCGCCATCCCCCTGGCCCAACGCGACACGGCCGACATCGGATCCTACTTCCTGGCCCTGATGCCGGTGGCCCTCGCCTTTGGACTGTTCGTTCTGATCCTGTGGCTGGTGAATACCCTGACGCGCAATTTCGTGGCACCGTTGATGTTCCTCGGCGGCGTGTCGGCCCTCGAAGGCTGGCGCCGGTTCCGCGTCGTCAGCCGGGGCAACATCGGGCCCATCGTGCTCTTCCTGCTGATCCGGTTGGCCTACCACGTGGCCTATTCCATCGCCGTCTTCCTGACCTGCCTGGTCACCTGCTGCATCGGCGTGCTGCCCGTGATTCACCAGGCCCTCTTCGCCCCCTTCTACGTGTTTGATCGCGCCTTCTCCCTGTTCCTGTTGGGATCGGCGGGACCGGAGTACGCCATGGTGGTTCCGCTGCCCGATCCCGAGACGCCGGAACGGTACGAGCCCGCGCCCCTGCTTGACGAATTCCCCGAGCGGCTCCCCGGCCGCACCACGCCTCCGCCGCCGCGTTCCGACGCCCCGCCGACGGACGACGACCCCTTCCGCAGCCCCTTCGAAGACCGAGACGAGGACCGCGACCGGCCGTAAGGGTCTCTCGAGGCGTTACGGGCGGATAATCAGATGGTGGCGGGGAAGGTGAAATAGAAGGAGCAGCCGCGGCCCCGTTCGCTGTCCACCCAGATCCGGCCGCCGTGGTACTGGACGATCTTCCGGCACAGGGCAAGCCCCAGTCCGAGACCCGTGCCCGGTCGACCGGCCCGGTCGGTCCCGCGGTGGAACAGGAGGAAGGCCTCGCCCGCCTCCTCGGGATCCATCCCGATGCCGTTGTCGCGCACGCCGATCATCCACATGTTGCCCTTGCGTTCCGACCACACCCGGACGCGGGGCGGATCGTCGGCGCGGAACTGGATCGCGTTGTCGAGCAGGTTGCGGAAGACGCCCTCGATCAGCCGGCGGTCGCCCCGGATGGTGGGAAGGCCTTCGACGGCCACGTCGGCCTCGGCCTCGGCGATGGCGTCGTGGAGCAGGGCGCAGGCGTTCTGGGCGGCTTCCGCAAGGTCGACGGCGTCCAGGGGCCGTACCTGGCGCCCCGCCTGGGCGTATTCGAGCACGCTCTCCACCAGCAGCTCCATGTTCCTCGCCGTGTGCAGAATGGAATCGAAGGCCGCCTGAACGGACCGGCGATCCGTGCCGCTCCAGGATTGGACGGCGTCGACCTTGAGTCGCTCGACCTGGCGCGTGAGCCCCACCAGCGGCTCTTGAAGGTCCGAAGCGATCATCCGGGCGAACTGCTCGAGTTCGCGGTTGCTTCGGTTGAGTTCCGCGGTCCGTTCCTGCACCCGCCGTTCCAATTCCTCGTTGGCGTGGCGCAGGGCGGCCCGGGTGCGGTGGTCGGCGATGGTGTAACGGATGGAACGTTCCAGCAGGGCGGGCGTGAGCTCGTTCTTCTCGAGGTAGTCGAAGGCGCCGAGCTCCATGGCGGCCAGGTCGAGTTCGAGGCTGCCGTGGCCGGTCATGAGGATCACGGGCAGGTCGTAGCCCCGGTTGCGGATCTCCCGCAGCAGCTCGATGCCGGTCTTCTCGCCGAGTTGATGGTCCAGCAGGCAGATGTCGTGGGTGGCGCTTTCGACTTCCGTGAGGGCCACCTCGAAAGTGGGTGCCCAGGTCAGGCGGACGGTGCCCGTGCGGTCGCTGCCCAGGTATCGCCGCACCAGCAGGTATTCCTCCTCGTCGTCGTCCACCAGCAGCACTCGTACGTCGGACCTGTCCATGACGAAAGCCTTTTCTTGTTCAGCGTCCCACGGTCAGCCGTTCCCCGAGCTCCGGCGGCAGCCCCGCGGCATGGACCTTTCTCGCCGCCGCGGCGATGTCGTATTCCACCCGGTAAAACTCGAAGGACTGCGCCTCGGTGTCGAGCACCCCGAAGGCCGCTCGGGGGTTGTGATCCCGCGGCTGCCCCACGGAGCCCGGATTGATGAAGTAGCGGCCGTTCGGAGCGATGGAGTATTTGCCGGGCCGGCCCGCCAGGTGTTCGGCGCCCCGTTCGCCGAACAGGGACGCGTGGTGGCTGTGCCCGAAGAAACACAACCGGATCCGGCGAGACGGCAGATACTCGATCTGGCGCATGGCATCCAGCCAGTCCACGATATAGTCGTCGCGGTTTCCCGGCGCCCCGTGGACGCCCAGGCACACCTCGTTGAAGGTGAGCTGCGGGGGCAGCTCGCGCAGGAAGCGCCGGTTGTCCGGCCGCAGCACTTCCGCATGCCATTCAATAGCGGCCTTGGCGCGGGCGTTGAAGAACCACGGCTCCTCGAGTCCGCACGCGGCGGCGTCGTGATTCCCCATAAGACAGGGTATCTCCCGTTCCCGGATGAGGTCGATGACCTCGTTCGGGTTGGCGTTGTACCCCGTCAAGTCGCCCAGACAGACCACGCGGTCCGGGCGCAGTTCATCGAGCCGGCGCAACACGGCCCACGAAGCTTCCAGGTTCGCGTGCAGGTCCGCGATGATGCCTACCAGCATGTGTGTCACAGCCTACGGTGTTTGGTGACCTGCCTCACCCTGCCTCGCAACGGAAGAGGAGGCCCGATTGTCTCGACCGCCTCAGTTGTTCGAGGCTGGCACGATTCTACTCATCCTTCGGTCTCAGTGCGAGAAATGCGATAATGCCGTTCCGCGACTCGTCGCTGCGGAAATCCGCCCGTGGCGACGGACCGGCGGGTAAAGTAAGCTGTGTCTCGGTTTTCCGAACTGCGGCGCTGGAACCGATAGGGGGGCGGCGGCCCCGGGAGGGATGGTTGTGAAGGCCCTGCATCTGTGCGCGATCCTGTTTCTGACGTCCGTGGCTGCCGCGGAGCCGACCCGGCTCTACGTCGCTCCGAACGGTAACGACGCCTGGAGCGGCGCTCTGCCCACTCCCAACGAGGCCGGCACCGACGGTCCCCTCGCTACGCCGGCCCGCGCGCGCGACGCGGCCCGGACGGCCAGGGCGACGGGTCCCGTGGAGGTCGTCTTTGCCGCGGGCGTCTACGACCTTTCCGAGCCGCTCGCCTTCACGTCAGAGGACTCGGGCACGAGCGAAGCGCCCGTGGTGTATACGGCGGCGCCGGATGCGGAAGCGCGGCTGCGGGGCGGTCGGACCGTGACGGGGTTCAAACCCGTGACGGACGAAGCCGTCCGGGCCCGCCTCGACGAATCCGCCCGCGACCGGGTTCGGGTGGCCAACCTCGGGGCCCTTGGCATCACGGATTACGGCGAGCCGAACGGCGGCGGCCTCGAGCTGTATTTCAACGGCGCCCCCATGACGCCCGCCCGCTGGCCCAACGAGGGCTTCGTGCGCATCGTCGACCTGGTGGTCGAAGACGGCCATCAGATCCACGGCATCCCCGGCAGCAAGACCGGCCAATTCGTCTACGACGGCGACCGGCCCCGCCGCTGGCGCGACGAGAAAGACCCCTGGCTCCACGGGTACTGGTTCTGGGACTGGTCGGACCAGCGCATGCGCATCGCCGACATCGACGTTGAAAACTCGGTCATCACCCTCGAGCCGCCCGAGCATAATTACGGCTACCGCAAGGGCCAGTGGTATTACGCCTTCAACATGCTGTGCGAGCTCGACGCCCCGGGCGAATGGTACCTCGACCGCGACGCCGGCCTGCTGTACTTCTGGCCCCCCGCGTCGCTCGACGACGGCGAAGCGGTGGTGTCCGTCGCATCCACCCTGGCGACCCTCGAGGGCGCGTCCCACGTGACCCTGCGCGGGTTCACCTTCGAGGCGGCCCGCGACACCGCCCTGACCGTGGACAGCGGCGAAGGTGTCCGTATCGACGGCTGTACCTTCCGCAATATCGGCGGCAATGCCGTGGACGTGTCAGGCGGCCGCGACCACGGCGTGCTGAACGGGCACTTCTACAATCTCGGCGGCTCCGGCATTCTCATGTCCGGCGGAGACCGCACCACCCTCGAGCCGGGGGGCCATTTCGCAGACAACAACCACATCCACGATTACGGTCGGTGGTACCGCATGTACCGCGCCGCCATCCATCTGTGGGGTGTGGGTAATCGCGCCTCGCACAACCTCATCCACGACGCGCCTCACATGGCCATCTTTTTCGGCGGCAATGACCACGTCATCGAGTTCAACGAGATCCACCACGTCTGTCTCGAGTCGAACGACGCGGGCGCCATGTACGCCGGGCGCAACTGGACCATGCGCGGCACCGTGATCCGCCACAACTACCTCCACCACATCACCGGTTTCGAAGACCGCGGCTGCGTGGGCGTCTACCTCGACGACATGTATTGCGGCACGCGGGTCGTCGGCAACGTGTTCTACAAGGTCACGGCGGCGGCCTTCATCGGCGGCGGCCGCGACAACTTGGTCCAGAACAACGTCTTCGTCGAATGCGCGCCCGCGCTCCACGTCGACGCCCGCGCCCTGGGCTGGGCCCACTACCACGCCGACGAATGGATCAAGGAAGGGCAGGAGAAGGGCACCGTATCGGGCATCGCCTTTGACAAGCCGCCCTACAGCGACCGTTACCCCGAACTGGTGAACCTGCTGCAGGACGAGCCCAAAGCGCCCCGGGGCAACGTCGTCGCCCGCAACGTCTGCTGGGGCGGCCGATGGGAAGACGTGGAAGAGGCCGCGCGCCCCCACATCCGCATCGAGAACAACCTCGTCGAGGTGGACCCGCGCTTCCACGACGCCGAGAACCTCGACTTCCGATTGCGGGACGATTCCCCCGCCTTCGCCCTCGGCTTCGAGCCCATCCCCGTCGAGGACATCGGCCTCCGCAAGGCACCGTGAGCGCACGCCGGGGGACACGTAAGTGCGTTTCTCCGCCATAGCACTTTGAGGACTGTGTTTAACAGCCTCATGCGGATCCGCCTACCCCTCGTAGGTCTGGGAGGACGGCGCTCAACCCGCTCCTGCGCAATAACCCCACCCTCCACAGGACTACGAGGACTGCGCATAACGGGGCGGTGAGCCTGCCCCTCCCCGTCATTGCGAGGAGTGGGCTCCTGTGGGAGCACAGGCGGACGGAGAGACAGTCTGTGGTTGCACCCACGCCTCCGGCGGGCACCGATACAGGAGCGACGCGGCAATC
>CAYVOE010000151.1:0-10811 GCA_964452795.1 uncultured Nitrospiraceae bacterium | reverse complement strand
GGAAGTGCTTACGAAAGGCGGGTTTACATCGATTCTGCCCACACCCTCTGTGGGCACCCAGACAGAGCGACGCGGCAATCTTTACCTGTGGGATGACGATGACTTCGCGGACAGGGATCAAAGGCTCAGGTGAGATTGCCGCGTCGCTCCTGTATGGACGCTTCGGGACGGCAATGGTGCGCATGTGTTCAAAGGCGCCCAGGCGAGGTTCAGCCCCGGGAGCCCGCTCCTCGCAATGACGGAATGTGTCATGGCAAGGAGCGGGCCAAGCGCAGTCCTCGTAATCCTACGACGGGTGAAGCCGATGTCGATCCCAGAACGGCCCCGCCCAATGACTGGCCCGCATCGCTACGTATATATCCTTAACCAGGGACATGACGGCAGGATGGTGGCTGGTGTACCCAATTCACCGTTACCCCGTCGTCGGTTCCGTCACCACGCGGATGGCGTCGCGGGCGGCCACGGCGTTGGCAATGGCTTCCTCGGCCGACGCTCCGCCGGCCATCACGTAGCCGATGCGGTCGCGCGTCACGCAATCCACCACGTGGCCCAACACGTCGCCCAGCTTCACCGACATCACCACGTCTTCCACCCCCGGCATGCTCCGGGCCCGGTCCACGCCCTCGATCCGTCGCACCACCCCCGAACGCGCCCCGACCCAATACACGGCGCATCCCCGCTCGTGTTTCGGCACTTCCCGCGGCGCCTCGCCCAGGGCGATCCGCAACGAATCCGCCATGTAATCGATGCCGTAGACCCGCGGGATCAGGTCCGTGGGAATCCGGCCGCCGCCGGCCCGCCCCGCCACCTCCACGATCCGCGGCCCGTCTTCCGTCAGCATCACCTCGACATGGGACGTGCCGTTCTCGAAGCCCAGGGCCCGCAACCCCTCCGCCACCATGTCCACCACCGCGTCCCGCACCGAGGGTTCCAGCGGCGGCGGCATGAATATCCCCACGTCGTACCGATACGGCGGCGGCGACAGGGCCTTGCCCGTCATCCCGCCCAGGATGTAGCGGCCCTCAAATACCAGTCCGTCCACATTGAGCTCTTCCCCTGCCATGAAGGCCTCGACGAGCACCGTGCCCGACCGGGAATGCTTGCGGGCCATGGCGAAGGCCAGGCTCACGTCCTCGATATAATCCACCCGCTGCACGCCCTTGCTCGCGTTGGCGTCCGCCGGTTTCACCACCACCGGCAGCCCGATGTCCCGCGCCGCCGCCGTGGCCTCGTCGCTCGCGGTCACCCCCCGGTACGCCGGCCCCGGGATCCCGTGGGCCTCGAGCGAGTCGCGCATGGCCAGCTTGTTCCGCACCCGGAACGCCACCTCCACCGGCAGACCGGGCAGGCCCAGTTCCGCCGCCGCCGCGGCCGTGGCTTCGACCCCCGGCTCCGCCCCCGCATACACGGCGTCCACCCCGTGGGCCCGCGCCACCCGCACCAGTTCCGCGGGGTTCAAAATGTCCGTCACCTCGGCGGCGTCCGCCTCCGCCAGGCCCGGCGCCGTCGCGCTGCCGTCCACCGCCACGGTGTACAGGCCCATTTCCCGCGCCTTGCGCACCATGCCGACCTGGTTCGCCCCCACCCCCACCATCAGGATACGTCTGTCCATCCCGTGCCTCTCCGCCTGCTCCGCCCAGTGTGCCCGTCGCCCCGGATCGGCTTCAAGCACCGTCCACACCGGCGATTGAATCCCCACCCGGGGTCGGGTAGTATGAAAATTGAGGGAAGCCCGCAAATTTGCTGTGAAGCGACGGGCGTCGCCTCTCAGCTCCATGGGGGACGCGGGCTCGACAGGAGTCGGTTCCATGGTAGAAGTGGTACTCGGCCTCGGTGTCCGGAACAGCGCCCGCGAGGTCATCGCCGGCGCGGAACGCGAACTCGCTCGCACGCAAGGCACTCCCCGCAAAATCACCGCCCGCTCGGGCTCCGTTGAAATCCATGCCGAACGGTCGGGATTCGAGGGGGATTTCGAATCCTACCAACTCCGCGTCCGCTGCTCGGGCGAAGCCCTCGAATCCCTGCGCCAGTGCGCCGCCGGCGCGGGCGACATCTGCGAGATCTCCGAAGAGGGGCCCTGGCACATTTTCAAAGTCCACGGCGAGAACGGCGACGTCGCCTCCGTGCAGGAAGCGGTCGACAAGCTCTCGGAATGCTTCCAACTGCCCGAAGTCTGGCGGATCCAGGGCGACCGCTACCGCGTCGAACACATCAGCCCCGAATTCCTCTTCAAGGCCATGGTGCAGTACAAGGCCAGCGACATCCACCTCACGCCGGGCCAGCCGCCGGTGTTCCGCATCGACAGCCAGGCCCGCTTCTCCGAGCTCCTCGGTCCGCTCTCCACGCCCCAGATCCTGGCGCTCCTGCGGGAGGTGGCGCCCGACCGCGACTGGCAGGAGTTCCAGGAAACCCAGCAGTGCAGCTTCAACTACCACCAGGTGGGCCTGGGATACTCGCGCGTCTCCGCATTCATGAAATCCGGCTCGGTCCACCTTACCTTCCGCTTCCTGCCGGAGAAGATTCCATCCTTCGAAGAGCTCAACGTGCCGCGCCAGCAACTGGAATCCCTGGCCCAGCTACACCACGGGCTCCTGCTGGTCACCGGCATGACCGGAAGCGGCAAGACCACCACCGTGGCCGCCCTCGTTGACTGGATCAACTCGAACCGCACCCTTCATATCCTGAGCATCGAGAATCCCATCGAGTACGTCCACATGAACAAGAAGTCCATCGTGTCCCAGCGCGGCATCGGCGTCGACGTGGACAACTTCAACCTCGCCGTCACCGGCGCCCTGCGCCACGACCCCGACGTCATCGTCATCGGCGAGATGCGCGACCCCGACACCATCCGCTCCGCCATCAACGCCGCCGCCACGGGCCACCTCGTCATCAGCACCCTCCACTCCAACACCGCCTCCGAAGTCATCAACCGCGTCGTCAGCTTCTTCGACCCCGTCGAGCGCGACCTCGTCAAGCTCCAGTTGCGGGACTGCCTCCGCTGCGTCATCTGCCAGCGCCTGGTGCCCCGCGTCGGCGGCGGCCGCATCCCCGCCCTCGAGATGATGTTCAACGACATGAAGCCCATCAACGACGCCATCCTCGAGGGCGACACCGACGCCATCCGCGTCGGCATGCAACAGAAAATCTCCCATTCCTTCCTCTTCGAGGAGTACCTCCATCGCCTCTACAAGGAAGGAAAGATCGACCTCGAGAACGCCCGCCTCTACTCCACGGAGAAGAGCATTCTCGACCAGATGATCATGGGTACCTACAGCGTGCCCCGCCTCGACAGCATCAAAACCTTCGCCCAACAGCACTAGCGACGCGGTCCGCCCCGGGAGGACGTTTACGTCCCCCCGGGGCCCCCAAACCCCTCGAAACCGCTCGGTCATCCACAGGTCCGCGCCGCCCTCCGCGCCATCTTGGAACAACGGACCGGAAACTCCCCGCCTTTCCGCGGCGGTTCGTCGCGTTTTCCTCGGCTTTCCACGGCGCACCCCGGCTCGCAGCGAACACGTCGCCATAAATACTTGATTTCAAATGGGTTATAACACGACCCCCAGAAATCGGTTTTGATTCCGGATTTTCAAAGACCCCGCGAATATGCCCGTCGTCCATCGGACCGCCGCCCCGGTCGCCCCCTTTCATCCACGAAAACGTTGTCCTTCCCCATGGTTTTTCCCCAAGTTATCCACAGGTTATCCACCGCCTCATCTCCTGCTTTCCCGCAACCTCCGCAAGTCTGGATTTCGTGCAATTCCGCATTGAGCGCGCCCCCGGCCGACGCTTCTCTTGCGGCGACGGGAGGTACTTCGACCGAAGCGCCCGCCGGTACCCGGTCCGCCCCGTTGGCTGCGTCCGTGCCTTCCTCCGCGGTAAAATGAAGGCCGTACCCGGATTTGAGCCAACGGAGAGGAGACCGACCCCCATGCGCATCATCGGCGGCACCGCCCGAGGCCATCGCCTGGATGCCCCCAAAGGTCTCCGCGTCCGCCCCACCCTTGACCGCGTCCGCGAATCGCTTTTCAATATTCTCGCACCCCGAATTCCCGGGGCCCGGTTCCTCGACCTCTACGCCGGCAGCGGCGCCAACGGCATCGAGGCCCTCAGCCGCGGCGCCGCCGAGGCCACCTTCGTGGACAAAGACGAGGCATCTCTCCGAGCAATTCGTGCCAATCTCCAGGCCACCCGCCTGGGGCCGAAGGCCCGGGTCGTCAAGCTTTCCCTGCCGGCCGGACTGGACCGGATCGCGGGCGATCCCCCCTACGACATCGTGTTTGCCGATCCGCCCTACGAGGCCGCCGACCACAAGGGGTTGTTGCATAACTTGCGTAGCGCGAATCTTTTAGCTCCCCACGGCGTTATTATTATCGAACACGCCTTGCGCGTGGAACCGCCCGAGGAAGCGGCGGGCTTTCGGTGCAGCCGCCGAAATCGGTACGGAGACACGGGGCTGACGTTCTTTCTTGACGAATCGGACCCGTTATGATAGATTTCAAGTGATAATATCTTGACAGGAGCAGGTAATTTCGAAAAATATGACCTTACGATGTCCCCAAACTAACCGGAAAACCGCGCCATGAGATGCCCCTTCTGCAACCACCTCGAGGGAAAAGTGGTCGATTCGCGGTCATCCAAAGAAGGCGACGCCATCCGCCGACGCCGCGAATGCCTCAAGTGCGGGCGACGTTTCACCACCTACGAACGCATCGAAGAAGTCGCCCAGATGGTCATCAAGAAAGACGGCCGCCGCGAGACCTTCGACCGCTGGAAAGTCAAGAGCGGCATCCTCAAGGCCTGCGAGAAGCGTCCGGTCAGCCTCGATCAGGTGGACGCCCTCATCGACGACGTCGAACGCTCCCTGTTCAACTCGAGCGAACACGAAGTCTCCACCGAAGACATCGGCCTCGCCGTGATGGAGCGCCTGCGCCGCCTCGACGAAGTCGCCTACGTCCGCTTCGCCTCCGTCTATCGCCAGTTCAAAGACCTCAACGAATTCATGAACGAGTTGAAAGACCTTCTTACCTGAGGTCCTTTCCACGGGGAAGCGGTCACGGGCAACGGCGGGGCCCACGGAAATTAACGGACCTTTCAGACCACAGGCCCGGGCTTGTTCTTACGCAAGCCCGGGCCTGTCGTTTTTCATTGCCCCTGCATCAGGGCCGACCCACGACCCTCAGGCCTGGGCCTGGGGCACGATGGGGGTGGCCTCCTCGGGGTCCTTCGGCCTGGGCACGGGGGTGTCGGCCTTGACGGGTGCGGGCCGCGCGCCGTCGGAAGAGACCTCGGCGATCTTGACCAGGGATTCGGGCAGCTCGATGCCGCCGTTGTCCTTCATGATCTGGAGCATGGGCGGCATGCTGCGGGCGAAGCTCTGAAGAAAGCTGGCCGTGTTGCTGTGGCCGTTCTGTCCGCCCCCTTCCCACACGATGACCTTGTCGAACTTGATGTTCGAGATGGCCTGGGCCGCGGTCTGAGCCAGGGTGTCCAGGTGCTCGAGCAAGAGGAGCTGGAAGGCGGGTCCGGCGCCGCCGGCGGCCTCGATGATGGCGCGCAGGCCCTCGCCCTTCTTCATCAGGATCTGGTACTGGCCCAGGGCCTCGGCCTCGAGCTTCGAGAAGATCGCCTTGGCCTCGCCTTCGGCCTCGATGCGGGTGCGTTCGGCAACGGCCTCGGCCTCGACGATGGCCCTGGCCTTCTCGGCCTTGGCGGGCGCTTCGAGTTCGGCCCGGCGCTCCGCCTCCACCTTTTCCGCCTCGGCGAGGGCGGCCTTCGCCAACGCCCGGTTCTGGGCCTCGAGCACGGCGGCCTCGGCCTCGCGTTTGCGCGTCTCGCCGAGCTGGAAGGCCTCGGCCCGTTTCACCTGCAGTTGGGCGTTCGACGCGGCGATGGCGGCGTTGGCCGTGTTTTCGCCCTCGATGGCCGTGGCATTGGCCGCCGCCTGGCGCACCTGCAACTGGGCATTGGTATCGGCGACGATGGCCTGGGCCTCGTTCTCGCCCTGGACGGCCTTGGCGTTGGCCTCGGCCATGGCGATGCGCATCTTGCGCTCTTCGTCTTTGACCTGGGCGTCGCGGGCGAAGACGGCCGCCTGTTCGGCGACCTTCTGCTCGCGCTCGAGCTCGGCCACCCGGACCGCCTGGTCCCGCTGGGCTTCCCGAATGCCGATCTCGCGCGACCGGTTGGCGTTGGCCACCTGGACCAGCTTCTCGCGCTCGGCCTCGGCCACGCGCACCTCGCCCAGCTTCTCCTGCTCGGCCACGTCGCCCCGGGCCTGCTGAATCGCCTGGGACGCCGCCTTCTGTCCGATGGCCTCGATGTAGCCCGAGGCATCGGTGATGTCGGTGATGTTGACGTTGATGAGCACGAGGCCGATCTTGCGCAGCTCCGGTTCGACCGAATTCTGGATGTTGGCGAGGAACTGCTCGCGATCGCGGTTGATGTCCTCGATGTGCATCGTGGCGATGACCTGGCGGAGCTGACCGAAGATGATGTCTTCCGTCTGCTTGCGGATCTGGTTGTTATCGAGGCCCAGCAAACGGATGGCCGCGTTCTGCATCACCTCCGGTTCCGTGCCCACCGCCACCGTGAACACGCTCGGCACGTTGACCCGGATGTTCTCGATGGACAGGGCATCGCGCAGGGGCACCTCGATCTGGAGGGGTTCGAGGCTCAGGAAGGCATAGTCCTGGACCAGCGGCAACACGAAGGCCGCGCCGCCGTGTATGGTTTTGCACGTCTGTCCCGTGCCCACCTTACCGAAGATCACCAGGACCCGGTTGCTCGGGCAGCGCTTGTACCGGTTCGCGAGCAGGAGCACGAAGCCCACGAACAGGATCAGAACGATGATCGCCAGCATCACCAGCGGCATGTTCACAAACAGACTAGGCATGGACGTGTCTCTCCTCC
This sequence comes from uncultured Nitrospiraceae bacterium, assembly GCA_964452795.1. GTDB lineage: Bacteria > Hydrogenedentota > Hydrogenedentia > Hydrogenedentales > SLHB01 > CAYVOE01. The sequence goes on along the minus strand of CAYVOE010000151.1, from coordinate 3,902 downwards.
CGCGCTACCGGCTCCACTTCCACCGTGTTTGGACCCACGACTCCCACGACCACCACAGGCGCCCCCGCCGGGAGGGCGCTTTCCTCCGCCGTCACCGCCTGAAGCTCGACGGTCCGGTTCTGCAGGTTTAGAAAGACCTTGCCCGCTCCGGCCCGCGCCGCCGGCACTTTCAGATAGACCGTGCCCGTGTGGCCCACGGCCCGCTCGATGTGCACTGTGCCGTCGTCGCGCAGGCCGTAGAGAAAACGCATGGTCCACGCCACCAGCACCAGCGCCGCCGCGCCCGCGGCCAGGGCCGCCACGAAGGACACGCCCTGCGGAAAGCCCGCCGTGTCCGACGCCAGTCCCGCCAGGCCGAAGACGGCCAGGGCCGCCACCACGGATCGAAAACTGAGGATCCCGAAGAAATGGCCGCCCTCGTGACCGGGCGGATGATCGAAGTGGCCGGCGCCGGGATCGAACGCGTCCGCCCCGTCGGCCGAGAAGTCGGAGTCGAAGTCGTGGCCGACGCCCGCCAGGGACAGGATGAACTGGACCACCACGATAACCGAGCCCGCCACCGCGCACACCATGAATATGGTTGTCATATGCGTCTCCCTCGCTCGCCGCGCGGCAATCCCCTCGAGCGCCGTGTGCCGAGTCGTGTGAATGGCCTCACTTACGATAGCTCAGGCCACACAGCCGTTCAACGAGAATTGCGGGGGCGCGGGTCGAGCCGATTCCTCTTTGCCGCATCACCCAATCGCCTCCGGGCCGTACGTACTCCGGGAGCCGTTTCCTGAATAAACAATCCTCATGCCAAGCGGCGAAGACGGGGTTAAGTCACTGAATGGACGTGGTTTGCCGAAAACTCGGCCGTTCTTGCCCAGGAGCCGATGTGGTTAGCGACGCCTCAAGTTGGCGACGCTCGCATGCGAGTTTCACCGACCAAGGGACGCACCGGATTGGCCCGCCCCGCCGTGCGGCCGGTTCGGAAAAATGTGTTGTCGCAACGCCGTTCCGGAGCGTACATTAGGGACGCGCGTTACGCGCCACCAGGGAGGACTCGGACGATGCCCCACATTCGGAAGGTGACGGTGGCACCGGCGATTGTCGTGATCGACGACGGCCGCGGGCAGCCGGGATTGGCGTGGATGGTCCTGCTCGCGCTCGCGCAGATCTTGCTCGACGCGTTGACCGTGCCGGACAAGGAGCCCGAGTAGGCTCCTTCACCGGCAACGCCGGACCCGCTCATCTCCCGCTCGTCCTCGCCGCGACGGCCTTTCCGGACACAGGCCTGCGACTTCCCGGAATGTGTCCCGCCTGCGGACCGAAGAAACACGGCCCGCAAGCAACCATTCCGGTAGCGGTGCTTTTTGGATTCCGTTGGCCTTCAACCGAGGCCCAGGCCATTGTCCGAAAGAAAAAGGAAACCCCGACGCAAAAGCGCCGGGGCATCCTCTTCCCGAGAAACGCCGTCAGGCCGGGCGTACGTTGGTCGCTTCGGGGCCTTTCTTGCCCTGACTCGGCTCGTACACCACCTTCATCCCGTCCTGAAGCGTCCGGAAGCCCTGCATTTCGATGTTGGAATGGTGGACAAAAAGGTCCGACCCTCCATCATCCGGTACGATGAATCCGTACCCCTTTTCGTCGCTGAACCACTTTACTGTACCCGTTGCCACGTGTCCACCTCCGCACTAGGCCTTTCCGCTACCGAAAAGACCCTAACCCGTTCCCCGTCCCATGTACCACAGCGTACCCCTTGACAGAGAACGACCTACCAACGCAACAACGCCAGTTAAGCACGATAGCGCGCGAAAGTCAACAGCGGCATGGGATTACGCCCCCCGGGCCATTGAATTGCGGGGGGATGGCTCTCCGCAGACGGCGCTCTTTACGTAAATGCCGCACGAACCACGGCCGGCGGTTGACATCGCCGCATCGAGCGACGATACTGAAGCCCGAAAATCAGATTGTCTCCCATCCGTGTTAGGGGACCACACAGGACCTCCGGGCCCGATTCGGCGGGCCTTTTTACGTCCCCCACCCTATCGAAAAAGGAATTCCCCCAATGCCACATGCGAAGCAAGGCGACACCGTGCACGTCCACTACACGGGACGACTGGAAGACGGCACCGTATTCGACACCTCGGAAAATCGCGAGCCCCTGCGGTTCACCATCGGCGAAGGCAACATCATCCCCGGCTTCGAGCACGCCGTCATCGGCATGAGCCCCGGCGACTCGAAAACCGAGCGGATCGCCGCGGACCAGGCCTACGGCCCCTACCGCGAAGACATGATCCTGGAAGTCGAGCGCACGCGTTTTCCCGAGGACATCGAGCCCCAGGTGGGGTTGCCGCTCCAGTTGCGTCGGTCCGACGGCCAGACCCAGTCCGCCGTGGTCTCGGAAGTCACCGACGAAATGGTGAAGCTGGATGCCAACCACCCGTTGGCCGGCCAGGACCTGATCTTCGACATTCAGTTGCTCGAGATACGCTGAATCCGCCCCGGCGGGTTTTCATTCAAGACGTCTCGGGGGCTCCCCGTTGAGCGGCGGCCGCAGGCCGGGTCGTCGCGTGCGGGGCCCTTGTCTCGCCCCAGTCATCGTTCTCTCCTCGCCCTGCGTTTCGCCCGACGTCCGCGGCGCCCGTTGACGCCGCCGCCGGCGGGGCTTAGGCTATAGCCCGCTCGAACCCGAATCGGGCGAAGTCCTCCGTTTGCCGCATTTCCAAAGGAGAGTACGAATGAATCGAAACCAGTGGATCCTCGGACTGGCCCTCGCCGTGCTGGCCGCGCTCGTATGGGTGGACCGGAACGACCTCGACGGACGACCGTCGGCCGCCCACGCCCAGGCGATCGCCCCTCCCGATTCGAGCCTTCCCCCCATCTTTCAAAGGGACAACGTCGTCACCTTCGGTCCGCAGGGCCCCGAGCTCACCATCCTCGAGGTCCACGGAAACTGGATCTACGCCGCCCAGAACCTCCGTTTCGGACGCAGCACCGCGACCGAAGACATCGACCCCCGCAGCCTCTTCTGGATCCACGTCCCCAGCATCAACCAAAGCTGGCAACTCGTAGAACGGGACGGGCGCCGGTAACCCCCGGCGCCCCACCGCTTTCCCCGGCCCAGACTCACCGCTCGCTTGGCCGTGGACGATGCCCCGAAGGGATACATGCGCAGGGATTCAGGTCGACCTGCGTCGCGACCCTTTCGGGGCTGAACTCGAACCGCGGAAAATTCCCCGAAGGGGATACATGATTTAGCCCAGGGTCAGCGAGCGTAAGCGAGCGCCACCCTGGGATCAGGTCCACCACCACCCACCCCCGTTCTTTTCCCCGAAGGGGATACATACGCAGCGATACCGGCTAACCATTAGACACGGCAGCAGCGGGATTGACGACGCCCCCACCCGTCGCATGACTGCGAGGACTGCGCTGGATGGGGAGGTGAGGGTGCCCCCACCCGTCATTGCGAGGAGCGGACCCCCTGTAGGAGTAAAGAGGATGCGGGGGAGCAACCGTTGGTTGCACCCATACCTTCGGTGGGCACCCCTACATAAGCGACGCGGCAATCTCACATGAGCCTTTGACCTAAGCCTGTAGTCCTACCACGGGTGAGATTGCCGCGTCGCTTATGCCCGTGCGCTCACAAACGGCATGGATTCGATCATTGTAAACCCTCCTGCCGCAAGCGTTTGCGCACGCGATCGCTCCTCGCAATGACGGGTTGGGGCAGGCTCATGACCCCGTTGGGCGCAGTCCTCACAGGCCGGCGATGACCGGGGCACATGTCGGTGGCGGAACAGACCGAGCGAATGGCTGACCTGTATGCCTACGTATGGATCCCCTTCGGGGAAAAGACGGGGGTGGGTGTGGTCCTGATCCCAGGGTGGCGCTCGCTGTCGCTCGCTGACCCTGGGCTA
>CAYVOE010000150.1:10642-10917 GCA_964452795.1 uncultured Nitrospiraceae bacterium | reverse complement strand
GGCCGGATTGTGGGAGGAAGTCCGCGATCGCCTCAACAAGAGCGCCCTCGACCTATCCGGCGGCCAGCAGCAGCGGCTGTGCATCGCCCGGGCCCTGGCCGTGGGGCCTGAAGTGCTTCTCATGGACGAGCCGGCCTCGGCCCTCGACCCGCGGTCCACGGCCCGCATCGAAGACCTCATCGGCGAGCTTCGCGACGAGTACACCATCGTCATCGTCACCCACAACATGCAGCAGGCCGCCCGCGTGTCCGACTATACCGCCTTTTTTTACGAGG
>CAYVOE010000150.1:0-10632 GCA_964452795.1 uncultured Nitrospiraceae bacterium | reverse complement strand
CTCTGGTAGAATTGGGACCGACGGAACGGATCTTCACCAAGCCGGAGAAGAAGCAGACGTTGGATTACGTCACCGGCCGATTCGGATAGGGGCTCGAACACGTGACTAGACACCTGGAGCGGGAAATCGAACGGCTCAAGCGCGCCCTCCTGGCCGTGAGCGCCATCGTCGAAGAGAACGTGCAGAAGAGCGTCAAGGCCATCAAGGAACGCGATCCCCGGCTTGCCCGCGAGGTCATCGAGAGCGACCTCGAGATCGACCAGATGGAGGTCGACATCGAAGAGGAATGCCAGAAGGCCCTGGCCCTGCACCAGCCGGTGGCCAGCGATCTGCGCTTCATCATCGCCGTGCTCAAGATCAACAACGACCTCGAACGCATCGGCGACCTGGCGGTGAACATCGCCGAGCGGGCCGTCTACCTCTCGACCCAGGAGCGCGTGGACATCCCCTTCGATTTCGCCGGTCTGGCCCAGAAGGCCCAGGCCATGCTCCGGGACAGCCTCGACGCGCTGGTCAACCTCGACGCCGATCTCGCCCACGAGGTGCTGGCCGCCGACGACGAGGTCGACGACATCAACCGCGAGATGTATCGGCTGGTGCAGGAAGGCATCCGGAGCCATCCCGAGCACGTGGAATCGCTGATCCTGTTGCTGAGCGTGTCGCGCCAGCTCGAGCGCGTCGCCGACCATGCCACCAACATTGCCGAGGATGTGATCTACCTGGTGCGGGGCGACATCGTGCGCCACCGGGCCGAGGAGTTCCGCGATGTCGCCGAGCAGTAAGCGTGCATTCGCCGCCGCGTGCGCCGCGTGGTGGAGCCTCCTCGCCGCCGCGGCTCCCGAGGCCCCTCCGTCGGCGCTCCTCGACGAGGCCCGCGCCGCCGCAGAAAGCGCGGAGTGGGGGAGGGCCCTCGACGCCTACACCGAACACCTCCGGGGTCTCACCACCCGCGAGTACCGCGACAAGAAGACCTATGTGTGGCTGCTCGACGAGCTGGAGAAGGCCGCACCGGAAGGCGCCGAAGTCGATCGGGAACCCCTGGCCGAAGCCGCCGAGGCCCGGCTCTCGAAATCCGGGAAGGAAGCCGATCCCGTGACCGACTGGCGGCTGCACCACCTCCTGGCCGAGATCGCCGCGCGCGACGGAAACGCCGACGAGGCCCGGAGCCACCGGCTCGAAGCCATCAAGGCCTATCCGTCCATCGTCTACGCCGAGCCGGACAAGCACAGCCGTCTCCAGCACCTCTACAACGAGGTGGCCCGGGCGCAGGCCGAGAAGGATCCCGAGGCGGCCGAGAAGGATCTCCTCGACAGCTTCCTGGAAGATCCCCGATTCGTATACGTCTACCTGCCCCCCTGGCGCGACGTCTACGAAGACGAGCCCGAGAAGTTCGAGGCCTTCCGCCTTCGCGTTCTCGAGGCCTACGACGCCAAGGCCGAAAAGTCGCCGGACCTCGCCGACACCCTCGTGCACTACCGCCGCGCCCTCGCCGACAACGGCTGAGGGAGCCCGCCGGCTCAGTCCGACGCGACCTGCGCTTCCGACCGAGCCCACACGACGGGGTTCTGCTCGTCGTCCTCCAGCAGGTCGCCAACCTTCAACCGCTCGAACTGCTCCCGGGTCAGGATGTTCCGGTTGCCGTTGAAGGTGGCGCCGACGGGCATGAAGGCGCAGGTCATGGCCCGCCGCCAGCGCGGGGTCATGTTGGCGCCCGCGCCGTGGATGGTGAGCCCGTTGTGGAACGAGCACCAGCCCGCCTTCATCTCGGCCGCCACGGGTTCGATGTCGCGGCACGAGGGATAGCGCTCGAAGATGGCGTCCATCTGAGCGCCGATGGGCACGGGGTCGTATCCGCAAATCTTGTGGGTGCCGGGCAGAAAATAGAGACATCCATTCTGCTTCGTCGCGTCGTCGAGGGCGATCCAGATCGAGATGGAGTCCGGCGAATGGAAAGCCCAGTACGGGTTGTCCGTGTGCAGGGCCGTGGGGTTGGCCCAGGGGGCCTTGTACAGCGCCTGATCGTGCCAGACCCGGAACCCGTCGTTGCCCGTTAGCTCCGTAGCCATGCGGCCAATCCCGGGGTCAAGGATAAGCCGCTTCACCTCGTCGCTGTCCCGCCACAGGTTGATTCGCTGCGTGAAGACCTTGCTGTAGTACAGTTCCTCATCGGTCATGGGCGGACGGGAACCCTCGCCCGGTTCCATGCCGAATCCGCGCTTGTCGGGCAGAATATCGGGCCCGCGCCGCCGGATCGCGTCGTCGAGGGTCGCGACCCAGTGCTTCACCTCGTCGGGGCTGAGGAAGTCCTCGATGATCACAAAACCGTTCTCGCGATAAAACGCCGCCTGTTCGGCCGTCACCTGTGCGCGCATCACAACCGCTCCGTATCTTCAAGGGGGGAACGACAGAGTACACTTCAAACCGGGAACGAAGGGCCAGTATACCCGATCGCGCGGCGCGTCCGTACGGCGGGCTACAGCTTCATGACCGGGGCGCCGACGGCCTGGGCGGCCCGGGCCACGTCCTCCCGGCAGGTGAAGAGCAGGATCTGGGAACGCTTGGACACTTCCATCAGCAGCGCCATGGCCCGGCGCAACCGGTCGTCGTCGTAGTTGGCGAAGGGATCGTCCAGGAGCATGGGGATGCTCTCCCCGTTTTCGCTGAGGCTCTGCACGAGGGCCAGGCGAAGGGCGAGGTAGATCTGGTCCACCGTGCCCTTGCTCAGGCGTTTCTCGGGCTCGGAAGTCAGGGAGGACGTTTGGGGAATGCGCACGCTGATCCGGAGATCGCGGCCGATATGGAGTTCCGAATAGGCGCCGTCGGTAATCTCCCGGAGGTAGCGGCTGGCCCGTTCCGCCAGGCGCGGAGCGAGCCGCGCGTGGGTGTCCCGTGCCACCGATTCTATAGCCGTATAGGCATAGGCGGCCGCCTCGAGGTCCAATTCCAGCTCTTCGATGCGCGCCGTCAGGTCCGCCCGCTCCTCTTCGATCTCGTTGAGCGACCGCATGCCGGCGGCATGCTCCGTCACCGCGATGTGGAGTGCATGGGCCTCCTTCTGGGCTTCCTCGATGGCCAGGACCGCTTGTTCGATGGCCTCTTTCAGCTCTTCCCGGCTTCGTTCCGGGGCTGCGGGCAGGGGCTCGCCGCCGTCGACCGCCGCCCGCAGCGCCTCCAGATCCTCGCCCCGGAGCAGGGTGTCGAGCTGTTGCTTGACCGAGCTCCGGTGCTTCCAGATCTCGCGGTAGGTCTTCGCCTGCTCGGCCCGCTCGTGCCATTCCTCGACCGTGGCCACGCCCGCGCGGCGCAGGTACCGCGCCAGGGTCTCCTCGTGCCGCGCCAGGTCTTTCTTCTCGGCGTCGTATCGGCGGCCCAGGTCGTTCAGCTTCTCCTGCAGCACCTCGATGCGGCCCCGCTTCTGCCGGATCTGGGCGGAACGAAGCCGATACGCCCGCAGGGCGTTCAGCGCGCTGTCGTGCTTCATCTCCTCGGGGAAGCCGTCCTCGCGCATGATGCGGCGCGCCTCGAGCGACAAGGTCCGCTCCTCGCGCAACACGGCCTCGAGGTGGTCCCGCAGTCGTTTCTGCTCGGCCTTGTGGTGGGCCAGCAGGTCGCGGCTCTCGACGGACCGGCGTTTCGCGTCCCGATACTCCTGGTACCGGGCGATGGCGCGGGCGGCGGCGTCCGCCACCTCGCGCTCGTGGTGCACCTCCTCGCCGGCCTGCTCGAACATGTCCCGCACGTGCTCGAAAAGCATGTCCACCCGCTCTTCCTCGTCGTGGACCCGCGCCTCCTGGGCCTCCAGCGAATGGACCAGCGACACGAGGTCCGCACGGTCCTCGCGGTACTTGTCGTACAGCGCCTCCATCTCGCGCAGCGTGGCGCAGCCGGCTTCGCGGAGCAGCTCCTCCATGGGCGCGGCCCGGGCGATCCATTCCCGGCGCAGGTCCTCCAGGTGTTGCGCCGCGTCGATGAGGGCTTGGCGGGTGCGGGCGGCGCTGTTCCGTCGCAGGGTGTAGCCGAGCACGAAATAGGCGAATCCCAGTCCGCACAGGGCCGCGGGCACGAGGATCCCCATGTTGCCGAAATAGAAGGCCGCAATCACCAGGGCGGGAGTCGCCACCAGGAGGAAGACGGCCATGAGTCCGAGCCCGGGGGCCTCCTCGACATGGTCGTCGAGCGCCGCCTGCAGGGACTCGACCTGTTCCCGGGCCTGAGCCTCCTGCTCGGAAAAGAGGCGTTGTTCGACCTGGTACTCCCGGGCGAAATCGCCGAAGTCCGGCACGTTCGAGAAAACGCGTTCGGGACCGCTGACCTCGTCGCGCCGCCGCGCCACCTGACCCTGCAGCTTGCGGTGGGCCTGGCGCTCGTTCTCCCGGGAATGCTGGGCCATTCGGAAGGAATTGGCCAGTTGGTTCAGCCACAACACCGGCTCCGAGGGCAGACGGCTGAAATCCGGCAACCGCTCGAGGTCGGCCTGGGCCTCGCCGTAGCGCCGTTCCGCAATGGCCACGGATGCCTCCACTTCCTCGAGGCGTTCCCGGATCCGGTCGATGTTCGACTCCAGTTCCGCGAGCCGCTTTTCGGTCTCCTCCGGAAACTCCACAGGCGCTCGTTCCGCGGCCCCGCCCAGCCGCTTGCGTTCCTCCTCGAGCTGGCGCTCGAGCTCGATGCGCTCCGCTTCCGTGCGCTGAAGCTGGGCCTGCGCCGTGGCGACCAGATTGGCGGAGCGCTGCACCTCGTGCTGCTGGTCCAGGGGAAACTCCCGGACCGATCCCAGGGCGAAACACCGTTTGGTCGCTTCGTCGATGTCGGCCATGAGGGCCTCGGCCTCGTGGAGTCGGCGCGCCCGGTCGAGCCGGTCCAGCAGGCGCACCTCGTCCTCGAGGCGGGCCCGCTCTTCCCGGTGGACCTCAACGCGGGCCAGGGCTTCCCGCCGCTTTTCCTCCATGGCCGCCAGTTCCCGGCGCAGGGCCTGGGCCTGCTCCCATTCCGCCTCCACCTCGGCCAGCCGCGCCCGGGCCGCCGGGAGCGGCCGGGTGCGCGTACCGTCGCGTCCGATGGAGACGATGCGCTCTTCAATGCGCTTCAGGGCGGCCTCCGAAGTCCCTTCCTCTTCGCCCGTGTCGGCCAGGGCGAGGAGTCGTTCCCGGATCTGAGACAGGGCGTCGGCGTCGCCGAGATCCTCGAGTTCGGCATGGCCGATGCTCGCCATGCCCAGGTACATCGATTTGGAAAGGCCGAGGTGGGCTTGGGCGAAGTCGGGCTCGCGGTTGCGCAGCACCTCGAACTGGTCGGTGATCTCCTGGGCCCGGGCGCGATCGAAGACCTTCACCGACTCCTGCTTGCGATCGAAGTCGCGGTGCACCTCGATCTCGCGGCCGTCGTCCAGCACGTACACCATCTCGCCGCCGTAGCAGGTGGGCGTGTGCCAGGGGCGTCGAAGCTCGTTCGCTTCGTCGTAGATCCGCTGGACCGAGCTGCGCTTCTGGCCGTAGAGCATATCGCCCACGAAGGCGCGCAGGGTCGTCTTTCCCTGTTCGTTCGGGCCGAGTATGACCTGGAGACCCGGGGACAGGTCGAGGGTCCGCTTGAAGAAGCGGCCGTACCCGTTGAGCCACAGCTTGCGGATCTTCAACGCCCGTTCCCCTTCACGCCCCGCAACGGAAGGTCCATGCCCCGGTACGCCGCCAGGCCCACCTCTCGGGCCCGGGCGCGCACCCGCCGCTCCCGTTCATCTCCCGCGCCCCGTATCGCATCGTTGATTTGGCGCACGAAAGCCCCCATGCTGGTGTTCTCCTTCGCCAGCGCATCGTAATCTTCCGCCGCCCGCGTGTTGTCGACGATCTCGATGTGTTCGAACAGCGGATTCACCGCGTCGCGGGCCGAAGGCAGGCCGGCCGATATGGCCGCCGGACAGGTCCCTTCCAGGATCACCCGCACGATGTGGCCGAGGGCCGAGCCCTGTGTAAGCCCGCGCAACGCGTCGATCACCTCGTCGAGGGTGGTAAAGTCCGAGCAGTCCAGCGTGTGGGTCGAGTAGACGACCGTCGACGACGGCACGGGCGTCACCGCCGCCTGTCCGTTCACGATCTCGACTTCCAGGTAGTAATGGATCCCCGGCTCGTCGAAATGGTGGCCTTCCGGCGCGCCCGAATAGTAGATGCGCGGCGTCCGCCGTTCCTCGATGGGCGTCAGCGCGTGGAAATGGCCCAGCGCCAGGTACGAAAGGCCCTCCGCCGCCAGCTCGGCCGCGTCGAAGGGCGCGCGCTCCGGCTTCCCTTCCGGTAGTCGCCGACGTTCCGACCCGTGGCCCACCGCGACGTGCACGCGCCCGTCGTTCGGCACGCGCAAGGCGCCGTAGGGGCTCGTCGAGAGATCGGGGCCGTCGAACGCGAATCCGTGAACCGTCAGCGGCTTGTCGTCCAGCGCCCGGGCCGTCCACTCCGGCGTGCGGAAGATGTGGACGTTGTCGGGCCACGGTTCCAGGGCGTAGGGCGAGTCGTCGACGTAGGGGTCGCGGTTGCCCGGCGCGATGAACACCGGGACCGGTTGCACCAGGCCGAACTCGCGTCGCAGGAAGGCCACCGTATCGCGGCTGACCCGATCCCGTTCGAACAGGTCGCCCGCGATGAGCACCGCGTCGGCGGGCCAGGCCACCGCGCGCTGGAGTATGGTATGAAGCACGTCCCGCAGGCCCTGCCGTCGCCGGCTGCCGAAGCCGGCCGGGAAGCCCGGGAACGCGTAGCAGGCGTCCAAATGTATGTCCGCCGTGTGGATGATCCGCATCGACGACCTTCCAACCCCTCTTGACGGGCGGCCCCGCCGCCGTCTCTATTTTCTAAACCCGACCGGCGCCCGCGCGCTCACGCGTCCGACGGTTTCGCCTCCCGGGTTTGTTCATCGCGGGTTTCGGCGTACGCCGGCGGTCGGTTCCGCTGGGCGTCGCGAAAGCCACAGTATAGCTCGTACTCAAGAATTCGAGGATACAGGGCGGAAAAGGCGCGGGAACCTTCGGTCAGCGGGTCGCACAGGCGGCGGTACAGCGGCTGCACCAGCCAGTCCAGCGCCGTCTGCCCCGCCGACCGCCGCACCGGGAACGGCCGGGCCAGCTCTTCGTTCTCCTCGTGCTCGATCAACCTGGACAGGGAGTACCCGTTCAAATAGTGGCGCCGGCGCTCGTCGCGCAGCCCCGTCGGTCGCCAGGCATAGGCGGTGGCTTCCGGCACCTGGAGACAACGCATTCCCGCCCGTTGAAGGCGCCACGCCAGCGCCAGCTCCTGGAGCCCGTCGAGGCCCACCCGCTCCTCGAGCCCGCCGTGGGCGAAATAGGCCTCCCGCGGCAGGCTCAGGTTGCTGAAGTCCCACGCGGAGAAGGGCGGCGCCGTAACGGTGACGCGGGTCGGCAGCCGGAACCGTTTGGTGAAGGTCCGTTCGCTCACCTGCGGATGCGTCTGCACCCGACCCAGGACCACGGCCTGCCCTCCCTGGCTTTCCTGTCCTCTTACGTGCGCCGCCACCAGCCCCGGCCCCGCCAGCAGCTCTTCGTCGAGGAAGAGGAGCCAGCGGCCGGTCGCTTCCTGGGCGCCTCGGTTGCGTGCGCCCGCAATGTCTCCCTGCGGAAGGCGGAGGCAGCGCGTACGCACCGGCGCTCCCGCCGAGTAGCGCTCGAGCAGGTCGCCGGCGCTCCCGTCGCCGCCGTACTCGACCACGACGATCTCGAACCGAGCCGCCGGATGGGTCTGGATCTCGAGGTGGGCCAGCGACATGGGCAGGAATGCGATTCCCTTCTTCGCCGGGATGACTACCGTTAGATCCGGCATCTGCATTCGCGGCCTGTCCTTGCCTCCGGGCCCCCCGGTCCTCCGACGAACCGCGCCGAAGCCGTCTGCAAAAGCGGACCGCATGTCGATTTGTCGCGTGCCGGGGGATCTCCGCCCGTCCCAAGGCGTAATACTACCCTTCGGCTCGTGCGCGCGCAAGCGCCGGGGGAAATCGCTCCGCCCCGACCCAGGGTTTCGCGTTTCTCCGGCGTTTATGGTTCCGGTTTCCCGGCCGCGGTCTTGGCCCCGGTGCGTCCGGATCCATCCGGTATTTGCAACTCCTTGCAGGAACACGATACCCTTGTCCGGTTTTGGGAGCGGATCCGATACGTTTTCGGCGCGCACGGGTACTGTGTAAGGGCATGGTGAGGCGCGCGGCAGCGGGTCCGCCATGGGGCTCCCCGGTTGTCTCACGAGAAAGGCGTGCATGAAAAAGCAGTTCATCGAGTCGTTGCAGGAAGGTGACGTTGTTAACGATTATTTTGTGGCCGTGCGCAAGGATCTGCGGGAGCAGAACAACGGCGGGAAATTCCTCGGCATGGTGTTCCGCGACCGGACGGGCGAGATCGGCGGGATCCTGTGGCAAGGCGCCGCGGGCGTGGCGCGCCAGTTCGAGGTGGGGGACGTGGTCAACGTCCGGGGCACCTGCGCCCTGCACCAGGACCGGCTCCAAATCCGGGCGGATCAGGTCCTGCCCCTGCGCGAGCACGAGTACGACCCCTGCGACCTCGTCCACACGCCTCAGGAGCTGGAGGAGAACATCGCCCGGTACCGCGAGCATCTCGCTTCCGTCGAGAACCCCTGGCTGCGGAACCTCCTCGACCGGTTCCTCTTCGACGAGGACTTCATGCAACGGTTCTACGCGGCCGCGGCCGGAAAGCGGTGGCACCATGCCTGCCGCGGCGGCCTCGTGCAGCACTGCTACGAGATGACCGAACTGGCCCTCACCATGTGCCGGCTTTTCCCGGTCCTCGATCGCGACCTCGTGGTGACCGCCATCTTCCTGCACGACATCGGCAAGATCGAGGAGATGACCCACGGCCTCCTGGTCGACTACACCACGGAGGGAAAGCTCATCGGGCACCTGTGCATGGGCACCGACCTGGTCCAGCGCCGGATAGCCGAGATCCCCGGGTTCCCCCGCGAGCTCCGGCTCCAACTGCTTCACTGCATCCTCGCCCACCACGGCGAGCTCGACAAAGGTTCTCCCGTTGTACCCAAGACACTGGAGGCCCTTGTGGTGTATCATTGCGACAACTTTGACGCACAGACCGACGCCTTTATGCGCCTCATTCAAGAGGCGCGGACCAAGGGTCAGCCCTGGTCCGACTACATTCAGGCCATCGACCGTCAGGTGTGGACGAAGGACGAGTAAGAACCGAAGAGTCCGTGGTGAGGTTCCAGGAATACCCGATTATTTCATTTTGATTGTTAAGACAGGATTGTATAGAATATTCCTACGGGTTTAACACCCGGGCGGCTGCGGGGAACCGGGCCGCGGCGGGAGGTTGTGACCCCGGCCGGGGTGCCAGGTGCGCTCCCGGCAAGGTGCCCGCAGGTGCTATGGCGTAGTGTTGTTAGGGACTGGATGGCTCATGTCAGACATACGCAACAAGGTCTTCACGAGCGGTGAAGTGGCGGGCATCTGCGGCGTGTCACCCGATACGGTGGCGCGGTGGTTCGACCTCGGACAAATCGAGGGATATCGCCTCGGGCCGGGCGGCGACCGCCGGATCCCCTATGAAAGCCTGCGCAAGTTCATGCTTGCCCACGGGATCCCCCTGGACCGCCTCGAAGAGGGTCAGCGCCACATCCTGGTGGTCGACGACGACCCCTATTACCTCGACATCATCCCCGCCGCCCTCGCCAAAGACGGCGATTACAAGGTCCTTATCGCCTCGACGGGCTTCGACGCGGGGGCCCTGGTAGTCGAGCATAACCCCCATCTCCTTATCCTCGACATCCACCTGTCCGACATGGACGGCCGCATGGTCGCCGAACGGGTCAAGTCGCGGCCCGAAACCAAGAGCACGCGGATCCTCGCCATCTCGGGGTACCTCGACGACAACGAGGCCGAGATGCTCTCGGACTACGGCTTCGACGATTACCTGAAAAAACCTTTCCGAGTCTCCGAATTGTGCGATCGGGTTCGCAAGCTGTTTGAGCTGCCGAACTCGAAGCTCGCCCGTCCGAAACGGCTCAACCTGCCGACGGACTGAGGAGCGCGGGACAGGCCTTTCGGAGCCGGGCGGGTTCCCATCCTGCGTCCGGAGGGGGTATGTCGTGTCTCCACCCTTCACCCTCGGATACGACTACGTTGTCTCAGATTGGAACCGGTGTCCACGAGCCTTTTGAGAGACCGATGAGGCGGAGGCAGCGTTGCGCCGTGTCCAGTTCGAGCACTGCCCGGAGAGCTTCCGCGCAATTGCAATAACAGGCGGACGCCCGGCGCGCCACTTCCCCCGAAGAGACGCATACAGCGCGCGTTGCCCCGACGAACGCCCCGGTAGTTCCGGTATCCACATCCACCCGTGAGGGGGATGCATACGCAGCGATTCAGGTATGCAATCGGGTGAGACCTTCCCGCCGCAGGCGTTCGCTTCACGAATCGCAGGACTACGAGGACTGCGCACAACGAGGTCATGTGCCATGGCCTATCGGCGCAGGACTTCGGGGACTGCGCACAACGGGGTCGTGAGGTCGCCCCCACCCGTCATTGCGAGGAGCGGACCCCTGTGGGGGTACAGGCGAACGGAGGGACGGCCAGGGATTTCACCCACGCCCTCCAAGGGGTAACCCCACCAAAGCGACA
>CAYVOE010000149.1:645-10919 GCA_964452795.1 uncultured Nitrospiraceae bacterium | reverse complement strand
TAGAACCGCCTCTCGTATGGACTTTCAGAGAGGGCCGCTCCTCGCAATGACGGGTAGGGGTAGGGCTCATGAGAGCATCGAGCGCAGTCCTCGTAGGCTTACGACGGGTGGGGCGGATGTCGATGCCAGAACGGACCGAGCCCATGGCTGGCCTGTATCGCTGCGTATGCATCCCCTTCGGGGAAAAGAAGGGTGGGGTGTGGCGTCGGTACCCAGGGTGGCGCTCGCAATCGCTCGCTGACCCTGGGCTAATCTATATATCCCCTTCGGGGAACTCTCCCCGGCGGAAGGCGATGCGGCAACGGCCCGGTTGTCGGAGGGAACGACGCGGCGCGTTTGGGCCCTCCTCGGGCAGTCCGTCGGGGCGGCCCACAAGCGCCTTCTCCCGCACCGGTGCCCCGGGGCCTTCGCGGAACCCCTCTCGGCAGGCCCTAATCCCGGCCCTTGCGGGCCTCGATGGCGTCGACCTGGCCGCGGGTGGCGCGTCCTGCCAGGAAACGCACCGTCCGGGGGAAATGTTGGTGGATCTTCGCGATGGCCTTCCCGTGCCCCGTGATCACGGCGTCGAACTTGCGCCGGTACAGGGCACGGACGATGGCGCGGGCGGCGTCATCGGCGGGCACCACGATCCACGACGGCGCGGACTCGGGGCGATCCGGATGGAGCGCGCCGTACCGGTCGACGCGGCGGAAGTTGCTCTCGACGACGCCGGGCATGATGCACGTCACCGATACGCCGTCTCCCGCCAGCTCGTACCACAGCGACTCGGCCAGGCCGTTCAACGCAAACTTGCTGGCGCAGTAGGCGGAGGTGGTGGGGCTTCCCGTCAGGCCCAGCACGCTCGACACGATGCCCAGACGCCCGCGAGAGGCCTTGAGCGCCGGCAACACGGCGTAGATCGTGTCGATGACGCCGAAGACGTTGGTGTCGAACTGGCGGCGGAAGTCGTCCGTGGTCAGGCTGTCGAAGCGGCCGCTGACGCCGAAGCCGGCGTTGGCCACGGCCACGTCGATGCCGCCGAAGGTCTCCACCGTTTGCGCCACCGCGGCGTCTATGCGGGCCCGGTCGGTTACGTCGCAGGAGAGGGTCAGGGCTCGGCCGCCCTCGGCCTCGATGCCGGCGGCCACTTCCCGCAGCCGGTCTTCGTTCCGCGCGGCCATCGCCACGCGGGCGCCTTCGCGCGCGAAAGCCCGGGCCAGGGCGGCGCCGATGCCCGAGGACGCCCCCGTGATGAAGACCGTTTTATCGGAGAATCGGCGTGTCATATGCGCGTTTCCGTCTTCGGTTGTCTGCGATTTGCGGGTGTGAAGCCGGCATTTTACCGCGAATAGGTCCCGTCGCGGTAGGAGGCCCCTTTCGTCGAGCCGCGCTCGGCCGAAGCCCCGCGCGGAGAGCCGGCTCAACGGCCCTTCCGAGACCGAATAAAGCCCTGAAAACGGGGGATTTGGCGCCGGTTTTCCCCGCAGTTTTCCCGCCGGAATCGGTCGAGGATCGCCCTCCGCGGGGGGATCCACTCTTGACTTTATCCCGGCCATAGTGCAAACTGGGCCTCTGCTTAGGCGAGGATGACAATTTTGAACCGACCGGGGACCTTCAGGAGATCGTTGACACGTTCGTGGCACCCGTCGCGGCGTGGCGGTGCTGGGGTAGAAGGGTCCTCGCGGCGCACAAACTGGCATTTCCTGAACGCCCAACGCTCGTTGGGTCGCGGGTTCCAGACATAACTGTGACGTAGTTTTACTTACAGACAGTATCGGCATTCGCATCGCAGTTGAGAATGGAGCGATAGCTGTCAGGGGCTCGGCCTGTCTTTGGCGGAAGGGGCGGCCGCAGGGGGCCCGCTGACACCGGCGGCGGGAGAAGCTCTGTTCGAGCGCATAGCATACAGGGGTCACATGATGGCGGCACAAGAGCCGAATCCATGGGTCGCGGCCCAGGAACGTCTCCAGAAGATCCTGGATGAACATAGCTACAAGAACTGGTTTTCGCAGACGCGGTTCGAATCGTACTCGGACGGACGGCTGACCATCGGGGTCCCGAGCGAGTTCTTTGCGGCGTGGCTGCGGGATCACTACCTGGACACCGTCAGCGGGTGCCTGCGCCAGATCCTGCCCGATTTCTCCGAGGTGCGGTTCGTCCCGTCGGCCCAGCCGCCTCCGCCTCCCGCCGCAGCGTCGGGAAACGGCTCCGACGTGATGGTTCGGCGGCGCCCGACGCGGCCGCCCGTGCGCCGGTTCGAAGGCTTTAATCCCCGATACACCTTCGATGGTTTCGTGGTGGGGTCGGGCAACCGGTTCGCCTATGCGGCGGCGCGGGCCGTGGCCGAGTCGCCCGCCCGCAGCTACAACCCCCTGTTTCTGCACGGAGACACCGGACTGGGCAAGACCCACCTGATGCAGGCCGTGGGCCAGGAAGTGCTCGATCGCGATCCCTCGAAAGTGGTGGTGTTCATCTCGTCGGAAGACTTTACCAACCAGCTCATCGAGGCCATCGCGAAGAAGTCCACCCAACGATTCCGCGCCAAGTACCGCAAGGTGGATGCCCTCCTCATCGACGACATCCATTTCATCGCCGGCAAGGAGGCCACCCAGGAGGAGTTCTTCCACACCTTCAACGCCCTCTTCGACCTGCACAAGCAGATCATCATCTCGAGCGACCGTCAGCCCAAGGAGCTCAAGGGGATCGAGGAGCGCCTCATTTCGCGCTTCGAATGGGGCCTCGTCACCGACATCCAGCCGCCCGACCTCGAGACGCGGGTGGCCATTCTCCAGAAGAAAGCCGCCCAGGAAAATGCCTTCGTGCCGCCCGATCTGCTCCAGTTCATCGCGCGCCACGTCACCAGCAACATCCGGGAGCTCGAGGGGGCGCTTATCACCGTCCTGGCGTACAGCAAGCTGACGGAGCAGAAGATCACCCAGTCCCTCGTCGAGGAGGTGCTGCGCGATCTCATCGGGCGGGACAAGATCAAGCCCATCACCCTGGACGCGGTCCAGCGGGCCGTGGCCGAGCATTTCGACGTGCGCATCGCCGACCTGCGCGGACGCAGCCGGCAGCGTCAGGTGGCCTATCCGCGCCAGATCGCCATGTATCTGTGCAAGGAGCACATCCCGAGCCTGTCATTGAGCGAGATCGGCGAAGCCTTCGGCGGCAAGGACCATACCACGGTGCTCTATGCCTGCCAGAAGATCACCAGGGAAGCCGGCGAAAACCCCGCCACCAAGCAGATCCTGACCCACCTCGAAAAGGCCCTGCGGGCGGGATAGCCGGGGGCCTTCCGGAGAAACGCACCGCGACACGGTCGTCCCGGCCGTGTCCTCCGCGGGCCGGATCAAACTGCTACTATTCCATTCTTGCAAGTTGTGCTATAATCCCGCCTCGGGTTTGGTGAGCTCTTCACACACTGGTTCTGCTATTGCGTTCCGTATGAATCGCTGTTCAGCTCGGGAAGGGTGCGTCTCTACTCTTTATGCGAACAGTAAAGGAGCCTGTCATGAGAAGTCCCGCTGTACTTTCGATTGCGCTTCTACTAGCCTGTCAAATCCTGTTCCCCGTCTCGGCCAACGCGTTGTCGCTGGGCCAAATCGACACTTTCGAGAGCGGAACCACCGAAGGGTGGGTGGTGGGCCTCGGCGGGGTTGGGGTCCATCCGGCACCGCCTTCCAACGAGTCCACCGGCGGACCCGGCGGCGCCGGCGACAACTTTCTGCTCCTCACCGCCTTGGGAGCCCCGGGACCGGGGGGGCAGCTCTCGGTGATCAACGCGAGCCAGTGGGCGGGCGACTACCTGGCAGCGGGGATCGGGGCCATTTCCATGATGGTCAACAACTTCGGACCCGACGATCTCCATCTCCGGCTGGTCTTCGAGGACCCCATGATGGGCCCGCCCTCGAACGTCGCCTTCACCAATGCCATCGTGGTGCCGTCGGGCAGCGGATGGGTATCCCTGACCTTCGGAATCAAGCCGAGCGACCTGACGGCGGAACTGGGCACCGTGGAAGCCGCCCTCTCCAACGCCACGGCCATTCGGATCTACCACAGCATCTCGCCGGAGGCCTCCTCGCCGGGCACGACGGGCCGCGAGGTTGAGGCGCAGTTGGGCGTGGACAACATCCGGGCCCTGTCGGTCATTCCGGAACCCGCCTCGGCGGCCCTCTTCGGCATGGGCCTCCTGGTGTGGGCGGGACGCCGGGTGCGGAGCCGCGCCGCTCGTCCGTAGCGGTTCCGCCACATTTCCCGACCCGGTTGAATCCGAGACCGGGTCCGCACGACGTGAAGCTAACGAGACGCGGCGCCACGGCTCCAGCCCTGCAGGCGCCGGGGCGCCGATCGGTAGCCGTTAAATCCGGCGGCGTCTCAAAACGGCCGTCGCGGCGAGCGCAAGCAGTCCCAGCGTCACCGCAAGGGCGAAGGGAGCGGCCGCCGACAACCCCTCGGGGAAGCTGGCGTCGTCGTTCGGATCCGTGCCGGCGTCCTGCTCCACGATGTTGGGGAAGCCGTCGCCGTCGGGGTCGCCCATTCCGCCGTTGTTCGGATCGACGGAGCCGTTGTCGAGCGGATCGAGGCCGTGTTCCACCTCCCAGCCGTCGCGCAACCAGTCGCCATCCGTGTCTTCATTAAGCGGATCCAGACCGAGGTCCATCTCTTCCCCGTCGGTCAGTCCGTCGCCGTCCGTATCCGCGTTGAGCGGATCCGTCCCCGCGTCCACCTCGTCGCCGTCGGACACGCCGTCGCCGTCGGAGTCGCTGTTGTGCGGATCGAGGCCCATCTCCTGCTCGATCACGTCCGGAATGCCGTCGCCGTCGCTGTCCTGACTGGGATCGACCGCCGCAAAGCGACTGAACTCGATATAGTCGATCTCCATGTGGCCGCCCAGGAGCTGCGGCAACGCCGATCCGTCCGTGAATCCCAGGTACAGCCCGAGCTCGCTGAACCGGGTGCCGGTGCCGTAGCCCGGGGCCTCGTGGATCGGCCACGCCACATAGGTCCACTCGTTGGTGGGAATCGCGACGGTCCCGACGGTGTCGGAGAAGTCGGCCCCCGGCCCGGCCCAGCCTTCGCCTTCGTTAAACACCACCAGAGTAGGCATCACGCCCAGCGTCGGCTCGCAGTTCACCCGGCAGTGCATGTTCACGTACAGGTTCGCCCAGGTCTGAGGCAGAAGGTGTACGTGGCTGTTGTACAGGATGGGCGCGAAGACTCCGCCGCCGCCGTAATCGGCCGCCTCGAAGGAGGCTATGAGGTTGCCGCCGGCCACCGAAAGGGTCGTGAAGCCGTCCAACCCGAATACCGGCCGCTGGTCGACCCAGGGCGCCACGTCGGCGTCAAACTCGAACTTCAAATAGGGCGTCGGGTCGTTCACGAAGCGGATCCAGTCGATCTCGACGGACGACCCGGGCGTCTTGAAGAACTCCCACGAGTGGTGGCCGGCGCTGCCGAAGCCCACCTCGACCCGCGCCGTGGGATCGGGCTGATCCATGGGAATCTCGATGACCGACGTCACCCACTCGCCCAGCACCGGTCGGGCCCACCAGTCGCGGTAGACCGCCGTTCCCGCCGGGTCGTGGCGCGCCGCGTGGAGGTCGAGGAACCCCCATACCGGGTCCGCCGCCGGGGCGGGCTCTCCGTTGACCTTGTAGCGGATCACCAGATATTGCCCCGTCTGGCCGCCGTCGCCCTCCATGCTGTCGTTCCAGTCCTGGGGATCGTCCCAGTAAAACCGGTAGATGGTCGGCCGGAACTCGGCATCGGTGGTCCCCTCGCCGTATCCGCCGTCAAACGTTATGACGAGCTTGCCGTCGTCCGCGCCGTTGGCCTCCCAGTCGAGGCTGGCCCCGTGCATGCCCCAGCCGCCGGGGCTGGTGTCTCCCGGATGCCATCCCTGCGCGTCTGAGGTGAACTCCCAGGCGAAATCCGCCTGCGCCGCCGGCGTCAGACTCAGAGCCGCCAGCAACAACACCGCCCCCATGAGTCTCATGTTATGATACTCCCCCTTGACGTTCGCCGGACCCGTTTCAACCCGACCCTGACGGGCCCGCTCCCCGGGTCAACACCGGCTTCGGCGCCTCCGGCATACGCGTCGGTACTTCGAAGCCGGCGCCCGCGCTGGTCATTATAGGGGAAAGGCGAGGAGAGTAATTGTGGGAGTTCGGAGAAAAGCTTGTACGATTCCGTCCTAATGCGCCCGCCCAACTGCGCAATTCCAGAAATCTCCGAAGCTATCGACCGATAGGGGAGGGCGAGCTTCTGCCTTCCCGCCCATCAGGCCGAGGCGGCCTCGATCCGAGACAGCCGCGGCATGCGCTGTTTGAGGGTGGCCACGGGGGCGAAAGGATCTCCCTGCCGTTCCACCCGGGACAGGACCTCCGGCGCCTCGAAGACCAGCCGGGTCGCGTCCCGGGCGCGGCGGGCCTGCTCGATCTCGTGCCAGGCCACCGGGGTCGACACGCGCGGACGCTCCCGCGCCCGCAGCGAATAGGGCGCCACGGTGCTCTTGAAGTCGTCGTTCTGGCTCCAGTCCACCAGGACCTTCCCGCGCCGCACGGTCTTGCGCATGTTGGCGGTGACGAGGCGGGGTATGCGGCGCTGCAGGGCGAGGGCCACGGCGTGGGCGAATTCCTTGGCCTGGCCGAAGTGCGACACCGTGTTCAGCGGCACAAACAGGTGCAGGCCCTTTCCGCCGGAGGTCTTGACGAAGGACTCGAGCTCGAGGGCGGCGAAGACGTCGCGCAGGGCGCACGCCACCTCGACGCATTCGAGCAGGCCGGCGGGAGGCCCGGGATCAAGGTCGAAGATCAGGGCCGTGGGCCGGGACAGGTTGTCCTTTCGAGCCAGCAGCGGGTGGATCTCCAGAGACGCCAGATTGGCCAGCCACACCAGCCCCGCCACGTCGTGGACCGTGCAAAATTCGACCGGCTCCCGTTCCGTATCGATCTCGGCCACCTCGATCCACGCGGGCCGCCGGGACGGGCAGGCCTTTTGGAAGAACCACTTTCCGTCCACGCCGTCGGGGAAGCGCTTGAGCGTCAGCGGCCGCCCCTCGATGTGGGGCAGCATTACCGGCGCGATGCGGGTGTAATAGTCGATGACTTCGGCCTTGGTGAACCCGGCGGCGGGGTAGAGCACCTTGTCGAGGTTCGTAAGGGTGAGGATCTTGTCGCCGACCTGGACGTGGGTCTTGCTCATGCCGATCTCCTCCGTCGGCGCGCCTCCTCCAGGCTGGCTTCCAGCGCTTCCATGAGGTCGACCACGTTCGTCGGGGGCAGCGTCACGGCCTGGGCGGCCACGTCGCGGCCTTCGGCCTTGCGCTCGATGAGGTCGAGCAGGGCCTCCCGATAGGTGTCGCGGTACTGCTCGGGCTGCCAGGGGGCCGACAGCGCCTCCACGATGCTGTGCGCCAGTCGGAGCTCCCGTTCACCCACGGGTTCGGCCGGTGCGTCGCCGAGGATCGCCCGGGGATCCTCGATCTCATCCGCGTAGTGAAGCGTCTCGAGGCACAGGATCTCCGCCCGGGGCCGCACCGCCACCACGTGTTCCCGGGTGCGGAACACGAAGGACCCGATGCCGGCCTTGTCCGACCGCCGCAGGGTCTCGAGGAGCAGCGCGTACGGGGTCCCGGCGTCCTCCGCCGGGGCGAGGTAATAGGATCGGTCGAAATGGATGGGGTCGATCTCGGAGAGGTCGACGAACTCGCGGATGTCGATGACGTGGCGCGACTCGGGGGCCAGGGCTTCCAGCTCCTCCTCACGAACCACCACGTATTCGTCGGGCGCCACCTCGTAGCCCCGGACCAGGTCTTCCCGCGCCACCTCTTCTTCCTCGGTGGAAGTGATGTAGCGCGTTCGGATCCGGGCGTGGTCGCGCTCGTGAAGCAGATGGAACCGCACGTCCTTGGGGCGGACGGCGGTGTGCAGCCGAATGGGGAAGGCGACCAGTCCGAAACGGATCGAACCGGTCCAAATGGGTTTCGAGGCCATGGCGGGTTCCTCTTGAGGGATTGGCTTGAAGGGCCGGCGCAACGCCGGAGGGCCGGTGAATGATTTTTGTCGGGAGGGGCGCGCCGGAAACGGCGGCATCGCCCCCGCATCCCTGATTGTACCACCCCCGCGGCCTGGCCGTCTCGGCCAGGGTCCTTTGTCGCTCGGGCGAGACGTCCAGGCCGCCCCCCAAACCCGGTTGCAACCTCAATTGACCTGTGCTAGAGTGCTTTCGGCTCAAGAAGCGGGAAGGATTCGAATCGTGGAATGCGATGTCTGTAAAGTCCGAAGCGCGGTAGGCCAATGTGAAGAATCCAACGTCCTGGTCTGCGAGGAATGCAGCACCACGTGCTCGCAATGCGGCAAACGCATCGCCAGCTCGAAAGGACACATCAGCAAGAGCGGGAACGTCTACTGCGGGTCCTGCCATGAGGAACGGGCCGCTCGCCGGGCCGCACGGCACCATCGGCGGGAGGCCGTCGAAGAGCCGGGACCGGGAGGCGGGCTGATCCCGGTGGGGACCGGCGGCCCCCCCGACGACGAGGTCCTCGAAGAGGAGGCGGTGCTCAGCCAGTGGCGCACCGCCGCTCCGTGGAAATGGAGCCTCGGATTCGGAATCCTGGGTATCGTGCTGATGATCGTGTTCATCGCCTTTCCCAGCATCCGCGGCATCCGTCTCAGCGCCAACTTCTATTTTCCCTTCGCCGTCCTGATGCTGATCATTCCCATCTTCGCCCTGGTCTGGGCCTACATCGGCTACCGCAACCGACAGTTTACCGACGACGCGAACCGGGGCATCTACGGTGCGGCGCTGGCGGTGGTGACCATCGTGCTGGCCTTCTGGGCGTCCCAGAGCCCGCCCCCGCCCGAGGAACTGCTGGCCATCGAGGGCACGCGGGACGAAGCGGGCGACGTTCAGCAGTGGCGACAGGAGTTCCTGCAAGGTCGCCGATAGACCTCGCACCGGCGCATATTTCCGGCCGGGCTCCGGCCGAGGCGCCTTGTGTGCGCAGGGCCGGAGCTGTGCCCTCGCTTTGCAGCGCCCGTCAAACGCGTTTCGTCCGTTCCCGCCGTCCTCATCCGGACGGCGTCTGTTATTATGGCCGGACCATAGCGGTTGGGTTAGGTTTCGAGAACAAGCTGGGCCGGCGGGTCGAGAGCCTTCCTGTCGCCTCGCGATCACTAAGGAGTGACGGATGTCGAGAGACTACACACGACGGGAGATGCTGGCGACCTCCGCGGCGGCGGCCATGGCGGTGACGGCGACTGCCGGCCGCGCACAGACGAATTCCAACGCCCCGGAATCGTCGCGCCCGCTGAACGTCCTGTACATCAACACGGACCAGCAGCGGTGGGACGCCTTGAGCTGCGCCGGCTCTTCCGTGGTGCAAACGCCGGGCGTCGACCGCCTGGCCCGGGAGGGCACGCGCTTCACCTACGCCATCACGCCCCAACCCATGTGCACGGCGGCGCGTACGGCCCTCATGACGGGACTCTCCATCTACACCACCGGCTGCGTGGCCCACACCAGACACCCGAACATGAACTTCCACAACGGCACCTTCGACCAGAACCTGGCCAAGGCCGGGTATCGGGTCGAGTACCACGGCCGGTACCATTCGCCCATGGCCCTGGTGGATGCCTATGCGAACCCCGTCGATCTCGAGTGGCGTCGCGTCTACTGGGAACGCATCAAGGTCCTGGGCGATCCGCCGCCGGTGGGGGAAGGTCAGGCGAAGAACATCATCTCGAACTGGCCCTACAACCCCGACCCCACGGACTTCAACTACCGCACCGCCCACGGCAATCCGCCCGCCCACGGCGTGGACGGCGTCAACTACGGCGTCGATACCACGCCTCCCGAGTTCAGTTACTCGGCCTTCGTGGCGGACGAGACCATCGACGCCCTCAAGCGGAACAAGGACCGGCCCTTCTGCATCACCGCCGCCTTCCTCCATCCGCACCACCCGATCTACGTGCCCGAGACCTGGGCCGATTCCGTCAAGCCGAAAGACATTCCCCCGCCGAGAACCATGCACCACAAGCGGGAAAACACGCCCTACGCCGATTGGCAATGGCAGATCGACGAAGTGGACATCGAGCACATCTCCCTCATCCAGGCGCGGTACTACCAGTCGATCCAGGAGACCGACCATCACATCGGACGGGTGCTGCAGGCCCTGGACGACCTCGGCCTCTCCGACAACACCCTGGTGATCTTCTGGAGTGACCACGGCGAATTCATGGGCGACCACGGCCTGATGCAGAAGTTCCTGCCCTACGACGAATCGATCCGCGTAC
>CAYVOE010000149.1:0-635 GCA_964452795.1 uncultured Nitrospiraceae bacterium | reverse complement strand
CCGGCTGCCCGGCCGCATCCCCGCCGGGAAGACGGTGGACCACACGGTCAACTGCATCGACACCTTCGCCACCATATTCGACTACGCCGGGCTCGAATGCCCGAAGCAGGAAGGCCGCAGCCTCCGGCCCGTGATCGAAGGCGGGAAGCCGGAATCCGAATACACGTTCACCGAGATGACCTACTACACCTGCTTCACGTCGCAGGACTGGAAATACGTCTGGTCCACGAACCGGAACGAGATGGACGTGCTCTTCAACCTCCGGGAAGACCCGCAGGAACTCACCAACCTCCTCGGCAACCACCCCGACCGGGCGAAATACGTGCCCCAGGCCGAGGCCGTCCGCAAAGAGATGCTCGGCTGGATGGAGAGCATCAACCACCCCTTGAAAGACGCCGTCCAAAACTCCGAAATCGGCTGACCCCACCCGGACTCCCCATCCGCCCGGGGCAGGTTGCCCCGGGCGGATGCACCCACCACGCGCCCGCCGAAGGGGCTAAACACGCAGCGCTTCAGACCGACCATGGGACGGGACGGTCCCGCCATCGACGCGTCCTTTTTGGATCCACCGTCCGCCCGCGGAAATTCCCCGAAGGGGATACATGATTTAGCCCAGGGTCAGCGAGCGACAGCGA
>CAYVOE010000148.1:0-10959 GCA_964452795.1 uncultured Nitrospiraceae bacterium | reverse complement strand
TGATGAGCCGGCCCGACTCGGTGGGCGAGGGCAGGGCAAGCTGGGTCGGCGACGATCCCGCGACGGTCTCGGGCAGCACGAAGTTGCCGACCCAGGCCGTGCCGAGGGAAAGCTGAAGCGGTCGGCCCGATGCGGCCGCGGCCGAGAGGTAGCCTGCTTCCTGGTCGATGTACGGGCCCGCCACGGGGATCCCTTCCGACAGCCCGAACGTCCGCGCACCGCGGGCGCTCAGGGGGACGGGTTCGTGGCCGATCCGGAGCGGCGCCACGAAGCCGCTCGATTGGTCCACCATGGCGAGGGGGCGCGCGTCGAGGCGCTGGGTCACGGCGTTGTAGAGCCCGATCTGGATGGCGCTGCCCGCTTCCTGGCGCCACGTGCCCGTCAACTGGAAAAAGACGTACTCGCCCGCGCCGATGTGGATGTTCTCGGAAGTGAAGAGTTTGGGGCGATGCTCCTTGAGCCACAAGAGCCGCGGCAGGCCCGCCGGAGGCGCCTCGCGCAGGGCGACCCGCCGCCAGTGCCGCAGGGGAAACCTTTCCAGAACGCGGTCGGTGTAGGGTCGGCCCCGGGAATCGTTCCACAGGATCATGGGGGTCAACGGCCGCCCCGTGGCGCGGTCGGCGATGATGGTGCTGCCGCCCTGAGCCGCGAGGCCGATGCCTTCCACTCGATTCCACCGGTCGCCGAGTTCCGCCCGTACCGCCTCCACGATGCGCCGCAGGCTCTTGTCCAGGGCCGGCAGCTTCACTTCGTAGCGTCCGTCGGGCCACGAGTCGACGGCCACGTTCTCCACCGCCCGCGCCAGCAACCGGCCGGAGCCGGCGTCGAAGGCGCACATCTTGAGACGGGTGGTGCCCACGTCGATGCCCACCAGTACGCCCCGCGCCATCCGTTTCTCCTCTTGTGCTCGGGTCTCGTAAAATCCTGCTGCGCCGCACGAAAAACCGCGCTACCGGGGCGCAGGATTTCTCCTTCAACCGGGGAACCTCGCCCCGTACCAATCAGGTGACTTCGGCGTAGACCGTTTCCCGGACCGACCGGCTCAGCCATTTCCGCACGGACGGCGGCGTCCCGGCGTCGGTGACCACCCGCGTGATGCGGCTCCAACCGGTGACCTTGACGAAGGCGGTCCGGTCGAACTTGCTCGAGTCGATGGCCAGCACCGTGCGGGTCGCTCCGGCGATCATGGCCTGGGACACGCGCGCGATGGCCACGTCGGTGGTATACACGCCCTCGCGGGTCACGCCGTCGGCGCCCAGGACGGCCATGTCCACCAGGAACTGTTTCAAGTTGTCCTCGGTCAGCATGCCGAAGAGGTCGGGACTACCCTTGCGCGCCGTGCCGCCCAGGAGCACCAGCTCGATGTTGTCGCGTCCGAACAGGGCCGATGCGATGGCCAGCGACGACGTCAGCACCGTGAGCTGGGGCACGGGAGCAATGGCGCGGGCCACCTCGAGGGTCGTGGTGCCCGTGTCCAGGGACAGGGTCATGCCGGGTCCCACGCTCTCGGCGACCGCCCGGGCAATGGCCTGTTTCTGGGCTGCGTTGGTCGCCTCCTTCTCGCGGAAGGCGAACTCGAGGACGCTCTGCTTCGAGAGGACCGATCCGCCGTGGGTGCGCGTGAGGTTTCCCTGATTCTCGAGGTAGGCCAGGTCGCGCCGCACCGTCATCAGGCTCACGCCGAACCGGTCCGCCAATTCCCGGACGCCCGCTTCCCCGTGCCGGGACAGGTAATCCAGAATGCCCGCCTGACGCGCGTTCACCTTCAAGTCTCCCGCGGCTCCGGGAGCGCCGACCCATGCTCCATGGTCACCCTCCGCCACCCTGCATTCCGGGACACGCCCGGGGCGAAAATGTTCTCTTCTGTGCCTTTCTGTTGCCAGCATAACACCGGCCCCGCGGCCTGTCAACGCCCTCTTTTCGGCCTGGCCATGTCGGCCGAGGTGCGCAAACGGAGCCGGTTTATTTGTCTTGAGCAGGATGGCCCAGTCGCTTCCGGGCTTCCGAAGGCGTCACTACGGCGACGCCCTGGAAGGTTTGGAATTGGAGGAGGTGCCGGTCGTTCGTCACCAGCAGGTCAGCGCCGCCGCCCACCGCGCAGGCCAGAAGCTTGTCGTCGTCGGGGTCTTCCGCCACCGCGCGGATGGGGGGTGGATCGGAGACCCGATTCTCGGCGCGGTAGAGATCGTCGAGCGACAGGGCCGGACGTCCGGCACCGCCGGCGGCCCGTACCACGTTGCCCAGGATCCGCGTCGCCTCGCGGCGCACGGCGTCCGACCACAGCACGCGCACCCGTCCGGCCCGCGCCTCTTCGAGGAGGGCATGAGACGCGCTGCGGGGATTGAAGTAAGCGGCGATGAGGAGGTTGGTGTCGAGCACGACCCGGGGCGGTGGAGGGTCCGGGGCGGTATGCGACATGGGCAGGCGATCCTTTTAGGGGTCGTGACGCGTCGAAGGGCTCGACCGGTTCAGCGGCGTCGGCGGTACCACATTTCGTGGGCGGCCTTGCGGCTGTTCAACAGCGCCCCGAAGACCATGCCGGGTCGACGGAAGACGAACCAGTCGCCGAATTCGTCGAACTTGCGCGACGACGTGACGACCCGGCCGCGCGTGAGGTGCTTGTAGCGCTGTCCCTGCCGACGTCCGTAACGGCGCAGGCGGCGGGCGAAGTCCATGTCCTCGACGGCGTAGAGCCGTTCGTCGAATCCGCCGACGGCGCGGAAGGCCTCGGCCGTGGTGTAGAACATGACGCCCGACAGCCGCGTGATGACGAAGGCCGGCATGATCAGCAGGTAATGGGCCAGGATGCCCGGAGACATCCGATCGGTCCGGACGTTCAAGACGCCTCCGCCCACGTAGCGGCCTGAATCGAGCACCCGTTTCACCTCGACCAGCATGTTGTCCGACATCTGGCTGTCGGCGTCGATGAAGCACAGGTACCGTCCCGTGGCGATCTCGGCGCCGCGGTTGCGGATGATGCTCAGGCACTTCTCCTCGACCTGTATCACCCGGGCGCCGCGTTCGCGGGCGGCCTCGGCGGTGCGGTCGTGGCTCATATTGTCCACCACCACGATCTCCACCGGTTCGCCCAGTTGTTGTGCCGCCCGTTCGACGGCGTCGAGGCACGCCGGCAGGTACCGCTCTTCGTCGAAGGCGGGTATCACCACCGTGAAAGTAGGCTGTGTGACTTCGCTCGTCTGCATCGGCAGAGTCAACATGCCCCGGGCCGCCGCGATTCCCGGGCCGCGCCGCCGATCAGTCCCGGCTCGACAGGCCCTTGGCGCCGGGACGAAAGAGGTTGCCGTCGAAGCGGAACCGGGCGGCGTCGAGGCGCTCGTCGAGGAAGACGGCGTAGGCATAGCGCGGGGTCTCGCCCGTTTCCCGCTCCGTGTCGTAGACGATGTTTCCGATGACCAGCACGTCCGTCATGGGCGGGTTCTCTGGCAGGGGGCCCGCCTGGAGGCTGATGACGTGGGGCGAGGCGTCGGCCCAGTTGAAGGCCTCGAGTCCGCGCCCGTAGTCGCTGAAGATGTTGTGGCCGATGATGGTTCCCGCCGTGAGGTTCGCCGGACGGGCGGGCCCGTCGTCCGTGGCGGGCTCGGGTCCGTGAGACGCCGTGCCCGGCTGCAGGCAAATGCCCCACAGGTCGATCCGCGACAGGTTGTTGTGGCTGATGAGGACGTTGCGCGAGCCGTGCATGCTCTTGACGCCGATGAAGGCGCCGTTGATCAGGTTGCCGCTGCAGATCACGTGGTCGGCGTGGAGGTCGATGCCCTGGGCCGCGTTCTCGATATAGTTGCCCGCCACCCGGATGAAGTCGCTGACCTCCGGCGCCGTTACCACGATGGCCGAGCCCTGGTGCCAGTTGTTGGCGTAGTCGCCCTGCGGCGCGAGGGGGCCCTTCTTCGTCGGGCGTCGGCCTTCCACCAGCCGGCCGAGTCCGTGCGCCTCCTTCAACTCCGCCGTCGGCAGCACCGCCTCCTCGACGACGCGGTTGTCCTCGATGACGATGTCCGTGCCCATGTCCACGGCGATGCCCGACCCGTCGATGACGCGAAAGGCATAGCCGTAGGGCTCGTTCTCGGTGCGGTCGTCGATGGCCAGCCGCTTGTAGTTGCGCACCTCGCACCGGCGCACGCGGCTGTGGCGGCACCGCTCGAGGCGGATCGACGCGCTCATGCTCTTGTTGTCGACCACGCGCACCCCCTCGATCTCCAGGCCGTCGCAATCCGTTGCCTGAATGCCCGGCCGGGCGCTGCCCTCCAGCGCCTCCTCGAAGGCGACTCCCTCGGGCGCCGGGGCGAAGGTCCGGGTGAAGGTCAGGTCGCGGATGCGCACGTCCCGCGCTCCCTCGATCTCGAGGATGCCTTCGTTCGCGTTGTGTTGCACAATGCGGCCAAAGCCGTACAGTCCGCTGCCGTCCGCCTCGATCCGGATCGCGGTGTCGATGGCATGGTCTCCGTCGGGGACGAGGACCATCTTCCCGGGGTTCGCGTCGAGGGCCGCCTGGATGGAGGGATAGTCCGCCGCCGATACCTGCCCCGCCGCCGTCGAAGCCCAGAGAGCCGCCCCCAGCACCGCTGCCCAAAGCCGATTCATGACATCCTCCCTGTGGTCGCGTTCCGAGCAAGCCGCGATTGTACACCACCGCGTGGCGTGGCCGCCCCGGCCGGATTTTCCCGGTCTTCTTGGCGCCCGGGGGCGGGCTTGTCGTGGGGCTTGACAAAGGGTTACTCACGGATTATTATTAGGAAAAATTCCCATTACCATTACTGATAAGTCGCATGAAATCGAATACGACCCGAAAGCGGATGACCCGGCAACGGCAGGTTGTCCTCGAAGAGTTGCAGCGGACCGATACCCATCCGACCGCGGAAGAGCTCCACGCCCTGGTGCGGCGGCGCCTCCCGCGGATCAGCCTCGGGACGGTGTACCGCAACCTCGAGGTGTTGTCGGAATCGGGCGAGGTCGCGATCCTGGATCTGGGCGGCGGACGTCGCCGGTATGACGCCAACATCCAGGAAGACCACTACCACGCCAAATGCCTGGGGTGCGGCCGGGTCGAAGACGTCGCCGATTCGGTGGTGACACGGCTGGACTATTGCCCGGACGGCGTGAAGGGCTTCCGGGTGACGGGGCACCAATTGACCTTTACGGGGTTTTGCCCGGAATGCCAGCAGCGTCTGGCGCAGGGGGATTGATCGGGGAGCATGGCACCGACCCATTCGAGATCCGCAGGGGCGGGATCCGCGCTCAAGGCGCACCTCGACGCGCTCCGGACGCGCTACAATCACGCGGAATACATATCCCCCGATCCACTTCAGTATGTTATTGCGTACAGCGATCCCGAGGACCGGGAGGCGGCGGCCCTGGTGGCGTCGTCCCTGGCCTTCGGCCGCGTGAGCCAGATCCTGGTCAGCGTCGGCTGGGTCCTGGAACGGCTGCCCCGGCCGGCGCGGTGCCTCCGGGAGTGGGACCGCGGGAAGCTTCGCGACACCTTTGCGTGTTTCCGCCATCGATACGTCGGCGGCGCGGAACTGGCGGACCTGCTCTACGGGGCGGGCCGGCTGATGGCGCGCCACGGTTCCCTGGGGGCTTGCTTCGTCGACGGCGACGCGGGAGACGACCCCACGGTGGTGACGGCCACGCGCGTGTTCGTGGACCGGCTCCGCGCCGAGTCGGGGGCCCGCAGCTACCTGGCGCCGTCGCCCGCGGACGGCAGCGCCTGCAAGCGAATGAACCTCTTCCTGCGCTGGATGGTCCGGCAGGACGGCGTGGATCCCGGGGGATGGTCCCTGTCGCCGGCGCGGCTGGTGGTGCCGCTCGACACGCACATGCACCGCCTGGCGCGGGCATTGGGCCTGACGAAACGGAACGCCGCGGACCTCAAGACCGCCCTCGAGGTCACGGAGGCCTTCCGGGCGATGGCTCCGGAAGACCCGGTGCGCTACGACTTCGCCCTCACGCGCCTGGGAATCCGGACGGACGCGGACCTCGAAGGGTTCGTGCGGCGCTGCCGCGGGGGCTGCGCGCCGGAATTCATTGCATCGGTTTGAACGGGGGCCGCATGGGGCGGTCCCGTGGAAAATAGACAGACCCAACACTGGTAAGGAGAGCCTGAAGATGCCGACCCTGGTATCCCATCCCGCACCCGATTTCAAAGCGCAAGTGGTCCTCGCGAACAACGAGATCGTCGAGACGACCCTGAGCGACCTCCGTGGCGACAAGTACGCCGTCCTGTTCTTCTACCCCCTCGACTTCACCTTCGTGTGCCCGTCGGAGATCATCGCCTTCGACAAGAAGCTGGAGGAGTTCCAGAAGCGCAACTGCGTGGTGCTGGGCGTGTCGGTGGACTCGCACTTCACCCACCTCGCGTGGAAGAACACGCCCCGCGACAAGGGCGGCATCGGCCAGGTTCGGTACCCGTTGGTTTCCGACCTCTCGAAGGACATCGCCCGTCAGTACGGCGTCCTCTTCGACAACACGGTGGCGCTCCGCGGCCTGTTCCTCATCGACCGCGAAGGCAAGGTCCGCCACGCCCTGATCAACGACCTGCCCCTGGGACGCAACATCGACGAGGCCCTGCGCATCCTCGACGCGCTCCAGTTCCACGAGACCCACGGCGAAGTCTGCCCGGCGAACTGGCGGGAAGGGGAAGAGGGCATGAAGGCCACCCCCGACGGCGTCGCCGATTACCTCGCGCGCCACGCGACCGCCAACTAACCCCTTTCGAGCACCGTCTCCGGCGGCCGGCCTTGTGTCGGCCGCCTTTTTTTATGGTGCGTCCGAAGCGTTCTCTTCGGAGCGGCCTTTTCGGAGGGCGGCGGCCGCGACGAACGCCGCGGCCAGGACCCCCGCCAGCCACGGGAAGTACCGGGGACCGGAGGGCAGGGGCGACTCGGCCGGCGCCGGCAGCCGAAAGGCGCCGACGCCCCGGCGCATGCGCATGATCTCGGCGGCGTGTTCCCTGGGATACTCGCGGTATTGGCCGTAGGCGTCGAAGAAGCCCCGCACCGGCTCGAACCGGCCCCAGGGATCGAACACGCCCGAGATCCCCGTGTTGGCGCTGTGGACCAGCGGCAGACGGTTCTCGACGGCCCGGAACCGGGCGATCTCGAGCTCCTGAGGGATGGCGCTGCTCATGCCGAACCAGCCGAGGTTGGTAATCACCACCAGGAAATCGGCGCCCCGTTCCCGCAGGTCGGCGGCCATGGCGGGGAAAAGTACCTCGAAGCAGATCAGGGGCCCGAAGGTCCGGTCCCGGACCGGGAAGACCTTGGCGGTCTGGCCGGGCAGGAGGTCGCCGAAGGGGATGTACTCGCCGAAGGGGGCCAGGTGCATCTTGTCGTAGTAGTCCACGATGGCGCCGCGCTCGTCCACGAACACGCTGGCGTTGAACTCGCCCCGGCCTTCGGGGTCCGACCGCGTGGCGCCCGCGTACAGGGCGTTGCCGGTGCCCTCGGCCAGCGTGCGCAGGACCGTGTACACCTCCTCCCGCGTGGGGGGCGCCGTGATCAGGGTCTCGGGCCACACGAGCAGGTCCGTCTGTCCCTCTTCGGCCAGTGCGCGCGACTGTTCCGCCGCCATGCCGAGCATGGTCAGGGTGAAGGCGGGGTCCCACTTGATCTCCTGGGCGAAGTTGGACTGGAACAGCCCGACCCGCAGGGGCGCGTCGCCGTATTCGGCGTCGTCCAGCATTGTCGCGCCCAGGCCGTGGGCGCCCGCCACCGCCGCCAGGGCGCCCGCCGCGAAGGCCCAGCGACCACGACTCGGGCGGACCGCCTCGGCGACGAGCCCGTTCGTGAGCACGACGAGAAAAGACACGAGGGTCACGCCGCCCAGGGCCGCCCATTGCAGCACCGCCGGGTTGGGGCCCTGGGAATAGCCGAGGGCGCTCCAACCGAACCCGCCGAAGACCGTGGCGTGGAGGTATTCCGCCACGGCCCACAGGGCGGCCAGCGCAACGGGAGCCAGCGTCCGGGGCAGCCGCCGCCGGGCCCAGACCCATACCGCGCCCGCGGCGCCGTGGTAGAGGGCGAGGTAGGCCGAAAGCAACTGATGCCCCAGCAGGGCCACGCCGCCCGCCCAGTAAAAATGCGTGAGCAGCCAGTAGAGCAGGATCGAGTGAAACACCCAGCTCGCGAGAAAGAACCGGGCGAAAGCGGCCCGGGGCGGCAGGTCCGCCGTGCGCCACAGGAGCGGCGCCAGGGCCACCCACGCCAGGAAGTGGACGCCGGGCCCCGGAAAGCTCAAGGCCAGCAGGATCCCCGACAGGATCGCCGGCCCCCATCGAAAGAGAAAGGGTTTCATGGTCGGCGCATCATGCGTCAGGGACTGTGAACGGTTCAAGGTCCGCCTGCGGTCGTTGTTGCGCATACCGCGCGGGATAAGTAAGTTAGAGGGTTACCGCGAGCCGGGGGAATTCGCCGGCATGGGGCGATTGCACAACGAGGGAGATTGCCGTGAGAAGCGATATTGTCAAACGCGGGTTTGAACGGGCGCCGCATCGTTCGCTGTTGTGGGCCACGGGCCAGATCCGGTCGGAAGCCGATTTCAACAAGCCGTTCATCGGCATCTGCAACAGCTTTATCGAGATCATACCGGGCCACGTGCACCTGAACGAGCTGGGACGCCTGGCCAAGGAGGCGGTGCGCGAAGCGGGGGGCGTGCCCTTCGAGTTCAACACCATCGGCGTGGACGACGGCATCGCCATGGGCCACGGCGGAATGAACTACAGCCTGCCGTCGCGCGAGCTCATCGCCGACTGCGTCGAGACGGTCGTCAACGCCCACCAGTTCGACGGGCTCATCTGCATTCCCAACTGCGACAAGATCGTGCCCGGCATGATCATGGGCGCCATGCGCTGCAACATCCCCACCATCTTCGTGTCGGGCGGGCCCATGGAAGCGGGCCGGACGAAGGACGGCCAGACGGCCGACCTCATCACCGTGTTCGAGGGCGTGGGGCGCTACAAGAAGGGCGAACTGACCGACGAGCAGCTCGCCGATCTCGAGCGCAACGCCTGTCCCACCTGCGGCTCGTGCTCGGGCATGTTCACCGCCAACTCGATGAACTGCCTGGCCGAAGCCCTGGGCCTGGCCCTGCCGGGCAACGGTACCGTCCTCGCCACGGCGGGCGACCGGCGCGAACTGGTGAAGTCGGCGGCGCGCCAGGTCCTGAAGCTCATCGAGGCCGACCTCAAGCCGCGCGACATCGTGACACCGAAGTCCATCGACAACGCCCTGGCCCTCGACATGGCCATGGGCGGCTCCACCAACACGGTGCTGCACACGCTGGCCATCGCCCACGAGGCGGGCGTCGAGTATCCCCTCGAGCGAATCAACGAGGTGTCGGCCCGGATCCCCAACATCTGCAAGGTGTCGCCCTCGAGCCACTGGCACATCCAGGACGTGGCCGCGGCGGGCGGCATCAGCGCCATCCTGGCCGAGCTGGCGAAGAAGGACCATGTGCTGCACCTGGACTGCCCCACGGTGACCCTCAAGACCCTGGGCGAAAACATCGCCGGGGCGGCCACGACCAATACCGAAGTCATCCGCACCCTCGACAATGCCTACAGTCCCACGGGCGGCCTGGCGATCCTCTTCGGCAACCTCGCGCCCAGGGGCGCGGTGGTCAAGGAGGCGGGCGTGGACCCGGCCATCCTGCGCCACACGGGCCCGGCCGTCGTCTACGACAGCGAGACCGATGCCATGAAGGGCATCCTCTCGGGCGAGGTCAAGGCGGGCGACGTCGTGGTGATTCGGTATGAAGGACCCAAGGGCGGACCGGGCATGAAGGAGATGCTGTCTCCGACTTCCGCGGTCATGGGCATGGGCCTGGGAAAGAGCGTCAGCCTCATCACCGACGGACGCTTCTCGGGCGGCACGCGGGGCGCCTGCATCGGTCACGTGAGCCCCGAAGCCGCCGAGGGCGGCACCATCGGCCTCCTGCGCACCGGCGACATCGTCGAGATTGACATCCCCGGGCGCAGCCTCAACGTGCGGCTCAGCGACGCCGAGCTCGAGGAACGCCGCAAGAACGCGCCCGCGCCACCGGACCGTCGACTCTCGGGCTGGCTCAAGCGGTACCAGCGCGCCGTCACCAGCGCCAACACGGGCGCCGTGCTGGTGTAATTGTAGTTGAAGAAGCGCGGCCTGCCCGCGCGGAAGGATCATGCACTCACAACGAGGGCGGCTCGGAAAGATCCCGGGCCGCCCTCGTTCGCTTTCTCTTGGAGGGGCTTACGCCACCAGCTTCCGGAGCTTGTTCCACACCGTGAAGCCCAGCATCTTGTCGGCGTGGCCCAGGACCTCCTGGATCACGGTGAGCAGGTCCTGGTCGCCCGCCCAGTGACGGCGCAACACCTCGGGGTCGGTGTTCGTCAGCACGCCCTGGAGCGCGTAGGCGGCCAGGGCCACGTCGTCCAGCACGCCCACCTGCCCCGCGATGACGTCGGGAACCACGTCCACGGGCGACACAAAGTACGCGAGGACGGCCCCGAGCTTGGCTTTCTCTTTCATGGGCACGTCGGAATCGGCCAGCAGCCTCACGATGAGGTGGACGAAATCAGGCGCCAGGAGGGCGTAGCTCGCCCACTTGCTGCTCTTTCCTTCGTCGCTGCCCAGCCAGTGGTTCACTTTCGCTCGGATCTGCTTATAGAAATCGCCTCGTTCGGCAACCATGGCGGGAATCCTTTCTGTAGGTCGGTCAACCGGAGGGTTGTCGCGCCTTCAGAGTATACCCGATCCCGCCGCGCCCGGACACAAGGGATAAGGGGGCGAGGCCACGAGGCGCTCCTCCCCGACGCAAGCCTGCGAGCATTGCGCGTACAGGGCTCAGGTGGTGGGGACTACCCGCCTAGGGCTGCGGGGACTGCGCCCAGCGGGCTCCCGCGCAATGACATATCCCGTCATTGCGAGGAGCGGCCCCCGTGGAGTCCATACGGGAGGAGGGGTTATG
>CAYVOE010000147.1:0-10977 GCA_964452795.1 uncultured Nitrospiraceae bacterium | reverse complement strand
CGCCACCCACCCCCGCTTCTTTTCCCCGAAGGGGATACATACGCAGCGATCCAGGTCAACCATCGGACGGGTTCGTCCCACCACCGGCGTCCGCCTCAGCGATCGCAAGACTATGAGGACTGCGCTCAACGGGGCGGTGAGTCTGCCTCTACCCGTCATTGCGAGGAGCGGACTCCTGGTGTTCGACGTCGTCGGGGCGCCTTTGAAGGCGAGCATACCCTTACCATCCCAGAGCGCCCATACATAAGCGACGCGGCAATCTCACATGAGCCTTTGACCTAAGCCTGTAGTCCTACCACGGGTGAGATTGCCGCGTCGCTTATGCCCGGGCGCCCACAGACGGCATGGACTCGATCGTTGTAAATCCTCCTGCCGCAAGCGTTTGCAAACGCGATCACTCCTCGCAATGACGGGTAGGGGTAAACTCACGGCCCCGTCCAGCGCGGTCCTCGTAGCACTACGCCGGGTGGAGCGGCAGTGAGTGGCAGAGCGGGCTTGTCCCATAGTTGGCCTGACTCGCCGCGTATGTATCCCCTTCGGGGAACTGACGGGGGGGCGGGTGGTCCTTAACCCAGGGTGGCGCTCGCTATCGCTCGCTGACCCTGGGCTAACCTATGTATCCCCTTCGGGGAATTTTCCCCGGTAGACGGCCGCACCAGGATGGTCGCTTCGTCTGCGGGGCTGAATCGCCGCGCATGGAGCCCCCTCGGGATATGGCACCGGAGTGCACATATCCCTTGGCGTTCGCTGCTTGTGCAGGCCCTACGCCTCGGCGGGGGCGAGCTCGGTCTCGACGGTGACCAGGGCCGGCGCGGATTCGCCTTCCACGGTGTCGAGGGCCTCGATGTGAAGCATGCGCGTCACGTCGTCCGCCAAGGGCTCGAGGGCCTTCAACACCGGCTCCGGCCCCGTCACGGCCACGCGCCGCACGGGCGCCTTCATGCTGAGGTTGCGCTCCGCCTTGGCCTTGCGCACGGCCTCGACGACGGCAATGGCCGCGTCGTAGCTCCGGTCGTGGGCGGGCCCGGGGATGGAGGCGAACTCCTCGACCGTGGGCCAGGGGCTCCGGTGCACCGACTCGTTCATGTCCGGGTCGCCGCTGTAGCGCCAGTGCCACACCTCCTCCGTGAGGAAGGGCAGGAAGGGCGCGAACAGGCGCACCACGGCCCGATGAAGCCGGCGCAACGTGGCCGCCGCCGACAGCCGTCCCGGCGTGAGCTCTTCTTCGTAGGTGCGGGCCTTGGCCAGCTCGAGATAGTTGTCGCAGAAGGTGCTCCAGAAGAATTCCTCGATGAGCTGGAGGGCCTGGGCGAACTCGAACGCGTCGAAAGCCGCCTGCACCCGCTCGAGCACGGGACGCAACTGCTGCACCACGGCCCGGTCCGTCTCGTGAACGATCTTGTCGTCCGTCAGCAGGGCCGGGTCGACGCCCTCAAAACGGCCCAGGGCGAACTTGCTGGCGTTGAACAGCTTCGTACACAGCCGCTTGCCGACCTTGAACACCTGCTCGTCGAAGGCGGTGTCCACGCCCAGCCGGGCCCGGGCGGCCCAATACCGCACGGCATCGGCGCCGAACTGGTCGATGAGCGGCTCCGGCGTTACCACGTTGCCCTGGCTCTTCGACATCTTCTTGCGATCCGGGTCGAGGATCCAGCCGCTGATGATGACGTTCCGCCAGGGAATCTCGCCCTCGTGCAGGTAGGCCTTCACGACGGTGTAGAACGCCCAGGTCCGGATGATCTCGTGGCTCTGGGGCCGGATGTCCATGGGGAAGAGCTTCTTGTGCCGCTCGGGGTCCTCGATCCACCGGGTGGCGATCTGGGGCGTCAGCGAGCTGGTGGCCCAGGTATCCAGCACGTCCGGGTCGCCCGTGAAGCCGCCGGGCTGGTCGCGCTGGTCCTCCGTATACCCGTCCGGCACGTCGTCGAGCGGGTCCACCGGCAACTGGTCCCGCCGGGGCAGGATCCGCTCGTCGTACAGCACCCGGCCGCTCTCGTCGATCTTGTACCAGACCGGGATGGCCACGCCGAAGAAGCGCTGCCGGCTCAGACACCAGTCCTGGTTGAGGCCCTCGACCCAGTGCTCGTACCGCAGCCGCATGTGCTCGGGATGCCACTGGATCTTGCGGCCCTGGGCGATGAGCGCCTCCTTCTTGTCCAGGATGCGGTTGAACCACTGGCGCGCGGGGATCAGCTCGAGGGGCCGGTCGCCCTTCTCGAAGAATTTAACCGCATGGGTCAGGTCCTTCTTGGGCCGGTCGATGAC
The DNA here is from genome assembly GCA_964452795.1 of uncultured Nitrospiraceae bacterium. Lineage (GTDB taxonomy): Bacteria > Hydrogenedentota > Hydrogenedentia > Hydrogenedentales > SLHB01 > CAYVOE01. Next base: position 8,712 of record CAYVOE010000147.1, on the reverse strand, counting down.
GCCGTCGGTGCTCTCGGCGATCTCGACGATGCGCTTCTTCGCCCGGTTCACCGACAGCCCCTGCAACTCGCTGTAGGCCGCGTTGGCCGCCTCCGGATTGAGGCTTTCCCAGCCCGGCGCGCCGAAGGTCACCGGCAACAGCCGACCGTCGCGCCCCACGATCTGGCGGAGGGGCAGCTTGTAGGTCTGCCACCACTCCACGTCCGTCTGGTCGCCGAAGGTGCACACCATCACGATCCCCGTGCCCTTCTCGGGGTCGGCCTGCTCGTCGGCCATGATGGGCACGGGCACGTGGAACAGGGGCGTCACCGCTCGCTTGCCGAAGAGGGGCTTGTAGCGCTCGTCTTCCGGATGGGCCAGCACCGCCACGCAGGCGCCCAGCAGTTCCGGGCGCGTGGTGGCGATGACGACGTGCCCGTCCTGACCCTCGATCCCGAAGCGCAGGTAGTGGAACGCGCCGGCCAGCTCCTTGTCGGTCACCTCGGCCTGGGCGATGGCGGTCTGGAAATCCACGTCCCACATGACGGGGCGTTCCGCCTGGTAGATTTCGCCTTTCTCGAGTAGTTCCAGGAAACTCTGCTGCGAGGTGCGCCGGCAATGGTCGTCGATGGTGGCGTATTCCTGGTCCCAGTCATAGGACATGCCCAGGCGCGTCCACAGGTGCTTGAAGGCCTTCTCGTCGTCGGCCGTGACTTCTTTGCACAGCTCGATGAACCGCTTGCGGCTGATGGCGATGGGGTCGCCCTTGCGCCCGCGCTCGAGCTTCACATCCCCGTCGTTGTGTACGTGGGGGTCGCACTTCACCCCATAGAGGTTCATCACCCGGCGCTCGGTGGGCAGGCCGTTGTCGTCCCAGCCGATGGGGAAGAAGGTGTTCTTGCCCCGCATGCGCTGGTGACGCACGATGAAGTCCTGGTGGGAATAGCTGAACATGTGCCCCACGTGAAGCGATCCGCTGACGGTGGGCGGCGGCGTGTCCACTACAAAGGTCTCGTCGCGCCCCCGGGTGGGGTCCCACGCGAAGGGCTTCCGTTCCGCCCAATCCGCCTGCCAGCGGGCTTCAATCTGTCGGGCGTCATACTTCTCGGGCACGTTCATGATCCACTCCCAGGAAAAGGCCGTACAAACGGGGCAATTCCGCCTCGGATAGATGGAAAACAAGGTAAAAAGTATATCAGAAGACGATGGGAAGCCGGTAATCGGGCGCGCCAAGAGCGCCTACGGCGAAGCGGACCGAAGCGCCTTTTTCACAACAAGGCGGCTTGGGATCCCTCACAACCCCCACAACGCGAGGGACGTGAACACCGTATACACCTGACCGAAGATGCCGCCCAGCGGCGTGTACCACAGCAGGACCACCGCGATGATGATTCCGAAGGAACCGATGCCTTCGAGCACGCGCTGGCCCGCCGGCGGCAGGAAGTAATGCAGCAGGAAATGGCCGTCGAGAGGGGGGACGGGGATGAGGTTAAAGATCATCAGGACGAGGTTGATCAGGATAAACCGATCCAGCAGCAGGGCCAGGGGATGCCCGCTCAGGCCCTCGAATCCCATCACCATCACGGCGATGCGCAGCGCCACCGCTGCCGCCAGCGCCAGCAGCAGGTTCGAGAAGGGTCCCGCCAGGGCGATGAGCACGGGGTCGCGCCGCATGTTCTTGAGGTTGACCGGGTTGAAGGGGACGGGTTTCGCCCACCCGATGAGAAAGCCGCCCGACAGGAAGATCATGGCCAGCGGGATGAGGACGGTGCCCACGGGATCGATGTGCGACAGGGGATTGAGCGTGACCCGGCCCATGAGGCGCGGCGACGGATCTCCGCGCCAGTCGGCCGTCAGGGCATGGGCCGCCTCGTGCACGCACAGAGCGAACAAGAGACACAGGTACGAGATCACGCCTATGTAAATATGGGTGCTATCCAAAGCCCACGCTCCCAGGGACAATTCGGTTTGAGTATACGGACCGGCCGCGCGGGAATCAAAGGGTCACCCCGCCGCGGCGCCCGGCATGAGATGAACACCGGCCCGGAGAAAAACCTTCCCGCTCCGCCCGGGCTCGATATGCACTAATGCGTTTCCAGCAAAGTACTTGCAAGAAGCCGGCCCAACCCCTATAATGCGCCACGATTGGCGCCGCTTTCATCTGAACTCGTACTACATTCCGCTCGGGCGACACAGGCGGTTCGCGCCCCGACCCGATTCGGCGCCTGTCTCAGGGCCCGGACGAAGCGGCACGATGCGCCCCCTGAGTGGGCCGACGGGCGCCGCGGGGCGTCGCGCCGCGAGATGCCGCATGGAACCAGGGAGGATTCATTTCCGTGACGATGACCAAGCGTGAACTCGTCATCCGCGTGTCGAATAAGCTGGGCATGCCCCAGACCGACGTCGCCAAGATCATCGAAGGGGCCTTTCAGACCATTTCGAAGACCCTGGCCGACGGCGAACGGTGGGAGTTGCGCGACTTCGGCGTGTTCGAGGTCAAGACCCGGGCTTCGCGCATCGGGCGCAATCCCCGCACCGGCGACCAGGTGCCCGTCCCCGAGCGCAAGGTGGTGACCTTTCGCCCCGGCAAGCGTATGAAGGAACTCATCTCCGGTGCGACCGACGAAACCGCCGACGGCAACGCCCTCGAGAAGGAGTTCTCGGAGTAGCGGCGTCCGTTCCGACGCGACGAAACGAATCAGCGCTTCCGCCGGACCCCACACGACCGGACCGGCGGAAGCGCTTTTATTCATTTGAACGGGATAATTGACCCTCTACCGTGACACGGAATAACATCTTTTTGTCATGATCATTCTTGCAGCCGACACCAGCACCCCCATCATCACCGTGTGCGCGGCCCGGGAAGACCACATCCTCGCCGAAACCGTCGTCCACGGCGGCCGCAAACACGCCGAGCGCCTGCTCGATACCGTAGACTGGGTGCTGGATCAGGCCGGCTTGAGTCCAGACCGGATCGACGCCCTCGCCGTGTCGAGGGGCCCCGGCTCCTTCACGGGCTTGCGCGTGGGCATCGCCGCCTGGAAGGGCCTGGCCCTGGGGTGGCGTCGCCCCCTGGTGGGCGTGCCGACCCTGGACGCCCTCGGCCGCGCCGTCCCGACGCGGGACGGCTGGGTCTGCACGCTTCTCGACGCCAAGATGGGCGAGGTCTTCGGCGCCGTCTACGAATTCCGTGAGGGAAGGCGGCACAAGCGGATGGAAGACCGGGTGGGGCCCGTCGAGGCCCTCCTCGAGGATGTGCCGGAGGGCGCCCTGTTCCTCGGCGACGGCGCCGACCGGTACCGGTCGCGGATCGAGGCGCGACGGCCGGGTGCGGTCTTTGCGCCGCCCTATGCGTCCGTGCCCCGCGCTTCGCTGGTCGCCGCCGAGGCCCGGGCGCGGCTCGAGGCCGGCGACACGGCCGATGCCGGTGCCGTGAACCCCGTGTATCTCCGCCAATCCCAACCCGAAGAGACGCGCAAGAAGGCAGTCACGCCATGAGCGTATCGGAATCTACGGCCCTCCGCTTCGTCCCGCTGGCGGAAGAGCATCTGGCCGGCATCATGGACATCGAGGTCGAGGCCTACCCCGAGCCGTGGACCGTGCGCATGTTTCAAGACGAGATCCGCAACGAACGATCTTACTTCTACGTGGCCTTCCTCGGCGATGTCCTGGCGGCCTACGGCGGATTCTGGCTGGTGATCGACGAAGCCCACATCACCAGCGTCGCCGTCCGCGAGGCCTATCGGGGGCGCGGCTACGGCCGCCGTCTCGTGGCCTTCCTCATCGACGAAGCGGTGGCTTCCGGCGCCCGACGAGCCACCCTCGAGGTCCGGGTGTCCAACATACGGGCCCGCAACCTTTACGTGAGCTTCGGATTCCGTCCCGTGGGCCTCCGGAAGGGGTACTACCCCAAGAACAACGAAGATGCTATCGTAATGCTCAAGGATTTGCCGTAACCGCGTCACCGGCGCGGCCCGGCCCTGTGCCGGGAGCCGCCCGCCAAACCGCCGATCCCGTGCAACTCGACCATCGGCGCGGAAGACGGGGGATATACTCAGCCCATGGCTGTCAAAGAGCGAGAGGAAGTGGGCGCCGATCCCGGGCTTGAACCCGTGGGCGTGCCCATGGGGGGTGTCGGCGCCGGTTGCATCGAAATGGGCCAGGACGGCCGCTTCCGCAACATCACCATCAACAACAACCGGACCTCCGACACCCGCATCCCCGTGTCTCCGGGGTCCTTTCTCGCCGTGCGCGCTTCCCGCCGCGGCAAGGTCTCGACCCGCCTGCTCCAGGCCGACTCCGCCGTTCCCTTCCAGCAGGCCGGCGTCACCGCCCCTTACACCGCCGACGCGCTGCTGGGCTGGCGCGGGCTCTATCCCTGCGCCCGGTACCACCTCAACGAGCCGCGCTTTCCCCTCGAGGTCCATTGGCGCGCCTTCGCCCCGGTCATACCCTTCGACCTGGACGCCTCCACGTTGCCGGTGCTCTACCTCACGGTCGAGATCACCAACCCCACCGACGACGTGTACGAAGCGGCGGCCGTGCTGAACTGGGAGAACCTGCGGGGCTGCGTGCGCGGCCTTTTTCCCGAGGACCGCGGATCCATCTCCCCCATTCCCCTTGCCCTCACCCGGCCTTCCGAGAAGCAGGTCCAGGAAAACGAATCCGCCCGGAAGGAGGGCGCGCCGCCGGCGGTCATCGGTCTCGAGTTCGGATCCCCCGAGGCCCGAACCAATGCCGAGGGGCACTACTGCCTCGTGGCGCTGCCCGCCCGCGGCGTCGAGACCTCCGTGTGCGTGTGGGACGAGCGGGACACGTCCGACGTGGCCGATTTCTGGCAGGATTTCCATTACGAAGGTTTCCTCGGGAACCGCATCGCCGAGACCCCCGCGGCCCATTCCGGCGCCGTGTGCGCGTCGACCCAGCTCGGCCCCCGCGCGCGCCATCCCTTCGTCTTCATCCTCACGTGGTTCTGTCCGCGCTTCGAAGTCAACGGCGTCGACCTCGGCAATGCCTACGCCAGCACGTATCGCAACGCCTGGGAGGTGGCCCTCCGCGCCATCAAGTACTACGGTTACTACGCCAACGCCGTCGACAACTGGCAGAAGCGTCTCCTGTCGTCTTCGCTGCCCCCCTGGTTCAGCAAGATGCTCATCAACAGCAACTACGTGTTCTCGACCAACACCCTGCTGACCGGCGACGGCCGCTTCGCCATGATGGAAACCCCCGAGGACCCCGTTACGGGCTCTCTCGACCGGCGGTTCCACAGTTCTCTCGGCACGCTGCTCTTCTTTCCCGAGCTCGAGCACCGCGAAATGGCCGAGTTTCGACTCGCCGTCGATCCCAAGGAGCCGGGCCGCATCTACCGTCACCTCGGCCGGCTCACGGTCCACGAGCCGGGCCACGGCGACCGCCGGCACGAGCTCATGGACATCAACCCCAAGTTTGTCCTCATGGCCTGCCGCGACTACTTCATGACGGGCCGGCGCGCCCCCGCCGAGCGCATCTACCCCCGGCTCAAGCAGGCCCTGGACCACGTGCTCAGCCGCGACCGCGACAACGACGGGCTGCCCGAGCAGGAAGGGATTTCGACCACCTTCGACGACTGGGCGATCTACGGCGTCAACAGCTACACCTCGAGCCTCTGGCTGGCCGCCCTGCGCGCCTTCACGCGACTCGCCGCGGCCTTGAACCACCCCGAAGACGCCCGGCGATACGACCAGATCCTGGAGAAGGCCACGCGGCGGTTCGAAGAATGCCTGTGGATCTCCGAGAAGGGGTATTACCGCGTCTACTGCGACACCGATGAAAAGCGGGAAAAGGACACGGAACGGCAGGACGGATGCCACAGCGGTCAATTGGCGGGACAGTGGTATGCCGATTTCCTTTCCCTCGGTCACCTCTTTCCGCCCGAGCGAATCGCCTCCGCCCTCGAGGCCATGTGGCAGTTGAACGAGGTGCCCTTGCGCGAGCGCCGCAAGATGGGTGCCGGAAGCGACGCGTCGCCCACCCGGCGCGACCTCAGCTGGCCCGCCTTCTACGCCACCCAGTGCGCCTGCCTCCACATCTACCACCGGCGCGCCAACCGCGGGCTCCACGGCCTCTACCGCATCTACCAGGACCTTCACGGCAACGCAGCCCGCTCCTTCTGCCAGCCCCTGTCCTGGGACAACCAGGCCGGCCGACCCGCCGGCTGGGGCATGGATCGCCACATGAGCGCCCCGGCCGTCTGGCACGTGCTCTATGCCGTCGAAGGCTTCTTCCTCGACATCCCCAACCAGACCCTGTGGATCCGGCCCAACCTTCCCGGGACCGTCAACAGCCTCAGCGCGCCCCTCTTCACCCCGTCCTGCCTTGGCTGGCTCGATTTCCAGCTCGAGGAGAAGGGCCCTTACGTGCAGCGCGTGCGGGTGTCCTTCGACAGCCCCATCCGCGTCAAGACCGTGGTCCTTCGCATCCCGCCCAAGGTCGCCGACGTCCGCGTCCGGTTCACCAGCCCCGCCGGACCCGAGGAGACGGACCACTACCTCGGCTACGACGGCGACGATCACCTGGTCGAGATCGTCCCCAAGAACCCCGTCCTCATGAACGGTCCCACCACCATCATCCTCGAAGGATCGAGCACCCCGCCGCAGGCCAACGCGTGACCGGCTCAAGAGGGTAGGGGAGAGCGCACCGCCATCCCGCACCTGACGGACTCCCCACAGAGTCCCTCCAACTTACACACGCATGCTGCGCTGGGCCTTGCTATGGTCCGGGCGGAGGCATCCGGCGGGGCGGCGCCGTCTCGACCGGAGGCGGATGCGCACGCGACGGAGGAGGGCCCCCTGCCTCCGGCGCGGCGCGGATATACCACAGGGCATATCCGGCCGCGCTCAACGACGCCACGACTGGTTTTCTCTCGTCCGTTTAGCAAGGCGGGTACTCGGCAACGCCACAGGAAACTACGTCTCGAGTCCCGCCGCCGCCTTCACGGCGTCCAGCCCTTTAGCTCGGCTAAGAACGGCCCTGCACTGCCGTTAATACTATGCTGGCTATGAAGATTGGGGGTCCGGGCTATCAAGTTCACCGTAGGAGGATCTTCAGCATCCCCCGTAGGGCAGACCAAGTACCGGTAGACGACTTCGCTCTGCTCTTCCGCAGGAGGTATCGTAACGGTAAGGCCAAGTTTGCCGCTCACATTGGACGTCTTGTTGATGCCCACCTCGGCACCCACCTCGGCACTCACTTCAATCGTCACGGTTCCTCCCGAGCGATACACGTGATGGACCTTCACCTCCAATCCGTCAACCTTCTTCCCTTTGCATTTGCAGGCGCCACTCGACACCGAGGCACTTGCGGCCGTGTCGAAGCTGTGTTGTATGCTGGTCAACGGGCCTCGGTACTTGAATTGATAATCCGGGGTTGAATAGTCGGTATAACCGCGATACTCCAGTTTGCAGCAGTCCTGCGTATCCACCTCGGCGACGTTTCGTGTATTGCCGACGTTCTTTTCCCACCAATTGGGCCACAGCCAGGGATCCACGTACAGATTCCACGTCTCCCGCGTGTAGATGTAGTGAATGACCAGGCCGGTCCAGTCGGTCTGATTTGGAACGAAATACGCCCGGTATTGATTCATGCCGTCGTTGTATCCGTCACCGGGGTTCGGGCGCCGAACGTCGATGACCCACGGGTCTCTCGATATGTACCGTCCCAGCACGGAATCGTAGTGTCGGGTCCGGAAGTACCACAGGCCCGTTTCCTCATCCCATTCCCGCCCCGTGAATCCGTAGGGCTGTTCCGGAGCGCCCTTCGGGGTCCCGTCACCGGCAAACACGGACGGCTGTCCGTAGGCGTCGTAGACATAGGTCTCCACCACGTCGGCCGCCGCGTCCGTAAGCGCCGCAACCGAGTAGAGGCGGTTCTGGTGGAGGAAACGGTACTGTCCGGCTTCCCGGAGGGCCACGACCTCGTCGACATAGTTGCCGTAAACGTACTCCCGCTGCGTGCTGCCGAGCGCGTCCTGCTCCTCGATCACGCGGAATGCGTCGTACACGAATCGGGTCTCCTCGACGGGCCCCGCCAGGCTGACTTGCTTGACCACGCGGCGGCCCAGCGCGTCGTATTGATACTGAGCGATGACCAGGGTGTCCGACTTGCGCGTGACCGTCGAGAGCCGGTTCTCGTCGTCCCACGCGTAGAGGAACTCGCCGTCATCGACGAGGTTGCCGTTGGCGTCGTAGAGGAGGGGCGCCCCGTCGATGGCGATGACCTCGTTCACCTCGTTGTGGTTGCGATCCTCAAGAACGGCGTCGGTGACCTTGCTGTCCCAATTGCCCAGCGCGTCCAGGGTGTAGGCCGTCTGCGTGTCGGGCAGGGGGATGTTGCCGGCCGATAGCTCGCCGACCTCGTAGTTCACGATGCGATGAAGGGCGTCGTACGAGAAGGCTTCCGAACGATCCGTGTCGTGCAGCCGCTCCTCGAACAGCTTGTTGCCGTCGGCGTCGTAGTCGTACCGGAAGCCCGCGATCGGGTCCACGCCGGCCGTATGGGTCAGCTCGAGGACCCAATTGTTCGGATTGTAGGCGTACTGGGCCACAACGCCGTTGAGGGCGTTGCGGGTCGTCACCCGGTTCCCGAGGTCGTAGGTGTAGTCCGTCAAGACCGACGGCCCCGACGTGTCCGTGATCTCCGCCAGCCGTTCGCGCACGTCCCGAGACTCTTCGATGACGAGGCCGCCGGGATAGAGGA
>CAYVOE010000146.1:0-10983 GCA_964452795.1 uncultured Nitrospiraceae bacterium | reverse complement strand
CGCTGACCCTGGGCTAGCTTATGTATCCCCTTCGGGGAATTTTTCCCTGCGGAAGTTGATACCGAAGCGACCACGTCGTTTGCCGGACCGACGCGCTGCTTGTCGATACCCTTCGGCGGATTTTCACTCGCCGACGTCGTCCTCGGGACGGGCGGGGGCGTTTGCGTGATTGGCGTGGCGCGCGGGTATTCGCTCCCACACGACCGGCGTGGCCCCGGCGCGATCGGCCTGCCTCCCGTCTGGCGGGCACGCGAGCATCAGGGCAGGCACGCAAGGGGCTCGGGAACGCGCAATGACGGGTTTGCGCGTTCGCAGAGCCTCTTGCGCGCCCGGATGTCGCCTAGAACCGCGCGGGCGACCGGTACTCCGTGCGTGCGCCATTGCCTTCGGTGACGGGGGTGGCGGCGGCGCTCTCGAGGAACGACTCGAGGCCGATGGCGGTCATGGGGTGCTCGAGCATGGCTTCGAACACGGCGAAGGGCACGGCCACGGAATGGGCACCGGCGAGGATGACGTCGATGACCTGCTCGACGTCCTTGATGCTGGCGCCGATGATGCAGGTGCCCTTGATGCCCCAGGCGTCGTAGAGCTGGCGCATGCGGCGGATGGCTTCGATGCCGTCGTGGCCGACCATGCGGGCCCGGCCGATGAAGGGACTGATGAAAGGCGAACCCGCCAGGCCGGCCATGAGGGCCTGGGTGGGGTTGTAGATGAGGGTGGCGTTGGTCCGGACACCCTCGGCGACGAGCCGCTTCACGGCGGTGAGGCCATAGCCGTTGGCGACGACCTTGACCGCCAGGGTGGGGTCGAGGGCGTGAATCTCGCGGGCGTGGCGACAGACTTCGTCGACGTCGTGGCCCAGGGCCTGGAAGGCGATGGGGCCGTCGAAGAAGCGTCGGATCTCGTCGAGCACGCGGCCGTAGGACTTGCCCGACTGTTGGATCTTCTGAGGGTTCGTGGCCACGCCGCTGATGAGCCCGGTGCTGACCGCCGCGCGGATCTCGTCCAGTTCCGCCGTGTCCAGAAAGATGCGGTATGCCGTCATATCCATTTCGTGTCTCTCCTTTGTCGTTGCGCGGCGCCTTCGAGTTTTATCGGGAGAAGGGTCGAGGGCCTCTTGCCGCGCGGTCTTCACGACGCCGCCCCGCCGGTACGCGCTGCGCTACACCGTTACCGGCACGCCCCGGATGGCCACCGTCGACGGGGCCGCCGGACGCGCAGCGGGTTCTCGATCCGAGGTCGCGGAGAACGCCCGCGCTCCGGCCGAGGCGCATTCGTGGTCGTTTTCCACCGTGGACCCGGACACGCCGACGGCCCCCACCACGTTTCCGGCGCCGTCCTTCACGGGTACGCCGCCGGGGAAGGTGATGAGTCCGCCGTTGGAATGCTCGATGTTGTAGAGCGACCCGCCCGGTTGGCTCAGCTCACCGATCTTGCCCGTGTCCATGTCGAAGAAGCGGGCCGTGCGCGCCTTCTTGATGGCGATGTCGACGCTGCCCAGCCAGGCCCCGTCCATACGGGCGAAGGCCACCAGGTTGGCCCCGGCGTCGACGACGGCGATGTTCATCTTCGTGCCCTGCCGACGGGCCTGGGCCATGGCGGCCTCGATCAGGCGATGGGCCTCGGCCAGGGTCATGGGGTTCCGTGTTTGCATGGGTGCTCCTCCGGCTGCCGATCCGCGGCGCTGCTTTTCTCGTCCTGAAGAGTATTATAGGCGGGCGCGGTGAAAACGTAAGCAATTTGAAAGATAATCGGAACCGATCTCGAAACTTATGCGAAAGGCGGAGAAGGAAAGGTTATGAATTCGTCGGTGGAGCAGCGGCGGGACCGGATCCTGGAGATTTTGAAGGAGCAGGGCAGCGTCAACGTGGTGTCGCTGAGCCGGCGGTTCGGGGTGTCGCAGGTGATCATCCGGAAGGACCTGGCCTGTCTCGAAGCGCTGGGGATGCTCGAGCGGCGGCACGGGGGCGCCACCCGGGTCGGCCGGGGGTATCTGTACAAGGACCTCGAGGAACGGATGGACACGCGGCGGGCGCAGAAGGAGGCCATCGCGCGGGCGGCGGCGCGGGAGGTGTCTCCGGGGCAGGTGGTGCTGATGAACTCGGGATCGACCAACGTGTTCGTGGCGCGGGAGTTGAGCCACGTGGGGAACGTGGTGCTGGTGACCAACGCCCTTCGCGTGGCGAGCGAGTTCGCCGAGGCCGAGTCGGGCGAAGTCATCCTGCTGGGAGGCCGGGTAAAATCGCGCCACCAGTTCAGCTACGGTCCGGACACGCTGCGCTTTCTGCGCAAGTACCACGGGGACGTCTGCTTCGTGTCGGTGGACGGCGTGGCGGCGGACAACGGATTGACCAGCTACTACCACGCCGAGGCCGAAACCATCCGGCACATGCTGGAACGGGCGACGCGACGGGTCGTGGTGGCGGACTCGACGAAGATCGGCCGCATCAGCCTCGAGCACGTGGGCGACGTGGGGGACGTCCACGTGCTGATTACGGACGACGGCGCCGACCCGGCACAGGTCGAGGCCTGTGAATCCCGCGGCGTGACGGTTCGCCGCGTCTCGCCGACCGAGGAGCCGCAACGAGGAAACGGAAACAACCCACGCAAGAGGCGGTGATCAGAAACGGACCACCGCCTTGAGCCGGGCGGGGGCGGGCCGCCCGAGGTCGAGCACGTCTTCGAGGTTCTCGAGCTCGACGGTGTCGGTGATCAGGGGCTTGACGTCGATGGCGCCCTCTTCAATCATGCGGAGGGCCATCCGGTTTTCGACGACGGACGACCCGTGGGTGCCCACGACGCGGCATTGCTTGTAGTGGATCAGGTTGGTGTCGAGAGACACCTCGCTCCGGCCCTTGGGCAGGCCCCCGAAGAAGTTCACGCAGCCCAGCTTGGCGACGCATTCGAGGGACACCCGCTGGACTTCGGCCACCCCGCAGCTCAGCATCACCTGGTCGAAGCCTCGTCCCCCGGTGATCTCGCGCACTTCCCGGAGAAAGGCCGGGGTGTCGCGGTTGTCGAGGGTTCCGCTGAGGCGGCCCTTGCAGATCCGCCGCGCCAGGTCGAGCTTGGCGGGCTCGATGTCGGCCATCCAGACCTGCGACGCACCCCGGTGGAGGGCCAGTTGGGCGTGGAGGATGCCGACGGGGCCCGAGCCGATGATGAGGACGGTCTCCCCCATCTGGAAATTGGACAGGCTCTGTCCGTTGAGGGAGCAGGCGAGCAGTTCGGCGACGGCGGCTTCTTCGAAGGGGGTACTGTCCGCCAGGACGTTGACGCCGCCGCAGCGGATCGCCTTGGCGGGGATGACCATGTACTCCTGGAACCCGCCGTCGTAGTGGTAGCCGAAGGCCTCGAGCTCGTCGCACATGCTGGGCACGCCGCGCAGGCAGAATTCGCAAATGCCGCAGTTGATGACGGCGCACACGGCCACCCGCTGCCCCACGGAGTACCGTCCCTCCCACTCTTCGCCGACGGCGGCGATCTCGCCGGCCAACTCGTGGCCCAGCACGCGGGGCAGCTTCAAGAGCTGGTGGCCGTAGTTGTAGATCTTGACGTCCGTTGCGCAGACGGAACACACCCGGACCTTCATGACCAATCCGTCCCGCGGACAGGGAGGCTGATTCACTTCCTCGAGCCGGAGCGCTTTGACGTCGGTGAGTAGGGCACGCTTCATGAACGAATCCTCCTGCTGCGTTCCAGGTACATCACGGGACCGGGGTTTCGAGGGCCCGGTAGGCGCCGAGGACGCCGTCCCAGGCCGCCTCGCCGGGTTGAATTCCGCACACGTGGGTCAGCACAGGGCCCGGACCCTCCGCCTCGACGATCTCGGCCATACGGACGGCCTCGTCGTCCTCGGGGTCGCGGTAGCGCAGCGCGGCCGCGATGACGCGGTGCACCGGCGCCGTGTCGAGGCGGTGCTTCTCGAGCACGCGGAGCAGGCCCACGAGCCGTTCGTCGGGGCCGAGCTTGCGCAAGGGCTGCCGGGCGACGCGCCGCACGGTGTCGGCCAGCTCGAGATTGGGGTACCGGTATCGCACCAGGGTCTCGATGTGCTCGTCGAGGGCGGCGCGGTCCAGCCCGTACTCGAGATGCAGGGCATCTCCGGCCGCCGCGAGGAATTTTACAAGCTCGGCGCGAATGTCGGGGTCGTCCGTCGCCTGCACGAGCCGGTCATACCCTCGCAGGGCGCCGCCGTAGGCCAGCAGGGCGTGGCCGCCGTTGTTGGTGTAGAGCTTGCGTTTGTAGTAGGGCTCGAGGCGATCGACGAAATGCATGTCGGCGATGGACGGCCGAGGTCCGGGCCATTTCGACCCGTCGACGAAGAGCGTCTCGCCGCTCTCCCCCACCAGGTCAAGGCCCTCGGCGGCGCGGACCATGCGTTCCACGGAACTGGGGACGCAGACGAAAGCGCCGGCCGGGGCGCCCGCGTCGAAGAGACGACGGCTCATCTCGGCGTCGGCGTTGGGCCAGTTTTCGCACAGGAGCACGGGCAGGGGCATGTCCCGGTTGGACAACGCAGGCGCGAGGCTCTGCGCGACAGCCTCGAGATGGGGTCCGCCCACGGCCGTGGCGACAAACGACGCGTCCGCCACAGCCTCCCGCAGTCGCTCGCGGTCATCGGGCGAGATGACCTCGAATCCCCGCACCTCCACTGTCTCGGGCCGTCGCCCCGTCAGACGGAGGCGGTACGCCCCCGGTGCGGTCAGGGCCTCACGCAGGGGTTTGTGGGGCTCGACGAAGACGATGGCGAATCCCGCCTTCGCGGCCAGGGGCCCGACGAGGCCGCGTCCGATGCCGCCCGCGCCGAAGACGACGATGGAGGGACGGGGGCTCACGAGCGGCCGGCCCCCGCGCTCGTGGGTTCGAGCCGGACCGAATCGGGCAACTGGAGCGTGGCCGGTTCCCGTTCCGGCGCGTTCCAGGCGCCGACGCGGATGGACTCGACGGGGCCGGAATCATGCCGGATCTCGAGGGTCCGCGTTTCGCCGGAGTCGAGCCAGAAGTAGTTGTCGCTGTAGCGAAGCCGGTGATCGTGCTCGGGACACCGGGCGCGCACCCGGTAGGCCGGCACGTCGCCGCGGTTCGAGACGGCAAGGAGGGCCCTCCACCCGTCGGCGTGGGAGTGCCACGGCTCGTCCCATCGGACGTCGAGCTCGGTCGGCACGCGGCGCACGTCGGAAATCCAGGGACCGTGCTCGAGGTAGGGCATGCGCATGACGGGTGTCCCCACGCGGGGCGTGTAGGTACTCCGCGAAAGGAGCACCTGCTCGTCTTCATCCCGGAGATCCACGCAGAGGAAGAGCACCTGCGGCGGCGACGAGGACGGCACGCGCCAGGTGAAACGTCCCGCCGGCACGGCCCGGTCGGCCGGGACCGTCACCCGCGTGCGGTGCGCGGCGAGCCGCTGCAGTTCGAGGTTATACAGGGTCGCCCGCACCGAGAGGTTCGAGCGGTCGCGCGCCGTGTCGTTGGCGACGAAGAGGTGGGCGCAGAAATCCGTGCCGGGGGCGGTGAAGAGCTCGTCGAAGACGGCGCCCACGTGCAGAGGTTCGTAGGCCCGTTTCTGGTCGTAGTAGGAGGCCTTGGGCGTGCCGAACCAGTCGACGTACTCCCAGGTCATGGAGCTGGGCCAGATGACGTTGAATACCCAGCTCATGGCGCCGGTGCAATAGGGCCAGCGGGATCGCCAGAAATCGATTCCGAAACGCGTGAGCGTGCCGTGGCTTGCCTGGGCGAATTCGACGAACTCCTCCCAATTGGCCGGGATTCCGTTGTCGGAGAAGAAGGGCATCATCACCGTAAGCGCGCGGGACAGGTGGGCGTCGTGCATGCTGAAGGCGCTTTCCTGCTCGCGGAACGACGGGTCCCAGCCTTGCCAGGGGAAGGCCTCGAGCGGATCGGGGCCCTTCGGAGGGAAGGAGTCGAACTCCGATTCCGGCAGCACTTTCCGCAGCGTATCGAGGTGGGGCGGCGAGGCCATGGAGAACTCCGTCACCGCCGCGGACCGGTCGCGCGTGAAGTAGGTGTAATTGCCGCCTTCCATCCAGTTCACCTGGTACGAATGGCTGTCGCCGCCGTAAGGGCAGGCGCGGTGGAAGGGTCGACTCGGGTCGAGCTCGCGGCAAAGGTTTTCGAGCAGGTCCACCACGGGCTTGTTCTGCACGCAGTCGGGGTCGAACTCGTTTCCGCCGCACCACATCACCAGCGACGGCCGATTGCGCAACCGGGTGACGTTCTGCACGATGGTGTCCTGCCAGACGTCGCGGTCCATCTTGTGGAAGAAGCCGTTGGCCAGGGGGAACTCCTGCCACACGCAGATGCCCAGCCGGTCGCAGGCGTCGTAGAAGGCGTCCGTCTCGAGGAGGCCCGCCCCCCAGGGGCGCAGCATGTTGATGTGGGAATCGGCCGCCCGCTGGAGCAGCCGGTCGTAGTGGGCGGGATCGAGCCGAAGCATCTGGTCGATGGGCATCCAGTTGGAACCCTTGGCGAAGAAAGGCCGTCCGTTGACGGCGAAGATCCAGTCGTACTTCCAGCGGCCGTCGGGCGTGGGTCGCATCTCGAGGGTTCGGATGCCGAAGCGCAGTTCGCATTGGTCGGAGCTATGACCCGCTTCGCCGCGATGGTGCTCGACGGCCCGGGCTTCGATGCGGAGGGCGTACAACGGTTGTTCGCCCATCCCGTTGGGCCACCACAGTTGGGGATCGGGTACGTCGAAGGTGAGTCGGCGCCGCTGGGCCCCGTTGAAGTATCCCGTGCGGAAATCCTGGGACAGGACCTCGCCGGCGCCGTCGGGCGGGCGGATCTCGACGGTCCCGGTGAGGTCGAAGGGATACATGGCGTAGCTGCGGAGCGTGAAGGCCACATCGACGATGGCCTTGCCGTCCTCGATCGAGCGGGTGACGACCTGGGGGTCGCAGAGGGTGACCTGCTCGAAGGCGCGCAGCCGGACCGGGCCCCACAAGCCGACCGTCACGATGTCCATGTTGAAATGCCAGCGCTGGAGGATGTAGGGCTTGACGTTGCTGTGGGGAGGCGACGGGCACGGCAGGAGGCACACCACGAGCTCGTTGGGGCCTTCGGGGCGGAGGTGGGCGGTAATGTCGAAGCACCGGGGCCGCAGCATGCCCTCGTGGTACCCCAGAGAATGGCCGTTGATCCAGATATAGCCGTGGTAGTCGATGCCGTCGAAGAGGAGCTCCACGTTCTTTCCGTTCCACTCCTCCGGGATCTCGAACTCCTTCTTGTAGATCCAGCGCTGCCGGTCGATCCATTTCTGCTTGGGACCGTTGTACCCGTAGTACGGGTCTTCGATGATGCCGGCTTCGAGGAGGGCGGTGTGGACGGTGCCGGGCACCACGGCGGGGATCCATCGCTCGGATTTGAGATCGTCGAGTTCGACGGACACGCGGCGGGCGAGCGAATTCGTCGTGAAGTCGTCGGCGAAGATGGTCTCTCCCGTGTCGGCATCGGTCATGCGCGCTTCGAGGACGGTGGCGCGGCCGTGCTGCACCATGAACCCGGCCATGCGCCCCGCGAGCCGGCGGTCGGCGAACTCGCCGACGGGTTCGCCGTTCAAGTGAACGCGGACCCCGTCCTTGCCTACGGAAACGGCGACGTCGTACTCGGTTTCCGCTTCGATGTCGGGCCCGCAGGGCGCCATAAGCTCGCCGTCAAAGCCGTCGGAGAGGACGTAGTTGGCGCGGATCTTCTCCCCCGGCTTCATCCGGATCTGGTAGTAGGAGTTTCGGCCTTCGTCGAAGCAGACCATGACGGAGAAGGCGGTGTCCGGCGTGTCGATGCGGACCCGACACGACCATTGGTGGTCCTGCTGCGGCTCCGGATGTGCGAGGATCTGGGCGAAGTCCGGCGATTCGCCGACGAGTGCGCCCTGAATCACCGTCCAATCGCCGAAGCGCTGCTTCCACCGGCCCAGCGTCGGTTCCGCCATCCAGCCCAGGGTCCAGCCCTGCGAAAGGTCCCGCGTCTGACTCACGGCTTCTCCCCTTCTGTCGATGCATACACCCAGTTCGGATCCACTTTGAAGTAGCTGCGCAACACGGGCCGCTGGGCCATGAGCCCGTACCCGAGGTCGGCGAGATAGTTGAACCGGATGGGGTGGGTCGCGCCGTCGACTTCGTACTTCAGCGTCACCACGCCGTCCTTATCGTCTTCGAGGCGTTCGAGTCGGACCTGACCCCAGTCCCAGGGCATTCCTTCTTCGCGATCGTCCGGCAGGTCCGAGAGGTAGACTTTCGTCCCGTCGGCTCGCGCCAGGTGGGCATCGGCCCAGTTGGCCACATCCTCTTTGAGGCCGTTGACGCCGTCGTCGACGATGAGGCGCAGCACCCGGGCGTCGCGGAGATCGAGCTTGACCTGTTGCGCGGGCGCCCGGCCGTCAAGCGCGGCCACGGAGAAACCGTAGAGGGACTCGACGAGCGAGCCCTCCCCGGCCGGCGGCGCGGCGGGACCGGAGGTCGTCATGCCGTCGACGCAGGCTTTGAACCGGACGGCCCCCTGCCCGCCCGTGCAGGCATCGAGACCGATGTCGGACACGAAGTGCGTGAACTCGCCGTTGAGCGCCACGGCCACCTCGCTGACGGCGTGGACGCCCAGGCCTTTCTCGTAGGACTTGTCGCCGATGCACAGGTCCGTGCCCCGGGCGTTCCGGTCGCGTCCGAGGTCCCCGTAGGTCTGCTGGATTTCGCGGAAGCCCGGCCGCACCGGCCGCAGGGACCAGAGGGCGTTGTTGAGGGCCTGGTTGTACACCAATTGCCGAGGGCCTTCCCACAGGCTCATGGTCGCGTAATCGGTGTCGGGGCCGTCGCCGATGAAGCGGTTGCGGGGCTCGGCGCGCAGGGGCATGGCCAGGGAGACTTCCAGCGTGTCGCCCTCTTTCCATGCTCGGTCCACGAAGGCGTAGCCGCCGTCAAAGCGCGGTGCGACGGATTCGCCGTTGACCTTCAGCGCCACCACGCGGCTCCAGGCGGGCACGCGCACGCGCAGTGGAAAGGTGCCGCCGCCCCGCACGACCTTCAGGCTCAGGCGGCCGGACCGCGGATAGTCGGTCTCGAGGTCCAGCACCACGGGCTGCTCGGCCACATCGAGGGAGACTTCGGCCGGGAGGAAGACGTTCACCCATACGGATCGGCCGTCCGCGACGGCGATGTACTGCGTGAGCTCGGCCAGGGTACGGGTGCCGTGCATGGCGCAGCAGAACCGCCAGGGCGCACCTTCGCGGGTGGCGTCGACGCCGCGGTCGCCGCAGAAGCCGCCGGACGCGTCCTGACCGTAGTACAGATGGTTGAAGTGCACGCGCTCGACCATGTCCATGTAGCGGGCGTCGCGGGTGACGCGCCACAGGTCGAGGTTGAGCCCCAGCCAGTCGTCCACGCTGCAGCCTTCGTCGAACCAGTAGTTGAGGCTGTAGCCGTCGCGGGAGCCGAGGTGCTCGATGACGCCGCCGCCGGGCCAGAGGATGCGCTCCTGGAACACGCGGTACTGATCCAGCACCTTGTTGAGCAGCTCGAGATCGCCCACGGCTTCATGGACGTAGACGCAGCCGCGCAGCGAGAGCAGGTACGAATGGGTGTGCTGCCCTTCCATGTTGACCGGAGGAATGGTGTGGCCGATGCGACGGGCGCATTCGATGTAGCGGACGTCGCCGGTCAGCCGGTAGGTCTCTCCAAGGGCCTCCGTGGCGACCCACCAGAAGGAGCCGGGCTGGCCGGGCTGACCCTCGTCGAAGAAATGAGCGACGATATAGTCGGCGGCGCGGGTCAGGCCATCGAGGTATTTCTCTTCTCCCGAGTAGCGGTAGGCCCAGGCGAGGCCGAGCATGCCGCGGCACTGACCGAACCAGAAGCCGTTGGAGAAATCGTAGGGCGACCCGCTGAAGACGGTCTTGAACTGGCCGTCTTCGGTGAGATGCTTGAGCAGGCCGTCTCCCACTTCGTCGAAGCGATCCGTCGCCCGTTCGCCCAGGGCCAGGGATACCCGGCTGTAGGCCTCGAGGGTCCGGCCGGGCCAGTCGCCGCCCCACATGTTGTTCACGCCGGCCACGCTCTCGGCGGCAAATCCGGTCCAGAGCTCGTGGGGTTCGGCTTTGTCGAGACAGGCGACGGCGTTCTTCATCCGCTCGACAATTTCGCCTCGCGGCTGCACCCGGTCGGCGGGCGTGATGATCGGACTGTCGGCCGTCGCCGGCGCGGCCAGGCAGAGCCCCACGCCCAGAATCGTAATCGACAGAATACTCCTCATGCTCCCTCTCACTCCGCGTTGTGCTCGATCCGTTGGCCGTCCGGGCCCACGAAATCGACTCCTGTCACCGTCGGTATGTCGGTGGGGATCGTTCCTTCGATCCCCTGGATGTCGTCGCAATACATGAGCCCGTTGCCGTGGAGGGAGCACGAGATCCGCAGCGTGTCCTGGCCGGGCTCGGTCCGCACCGTGAGGTACACCCGGCGCCACTCGTCGCCCACCGCGGGCAACACCGAAAAGACATGGGGCAACAGCACGCCGCCCACGTCTTTGCCCACGGCGAAGAGGGCGCCCCAGGCGTCCTGGGTTTCGGGCATCGAGAAATAGCCGGAGAAGGTGTAGTACGTGTCGGGTTTCACCGGGATCACGGTCTGGACGTTGGACAGTTCGTCGGTTACTCGGCCGCGGCCCGCGTTTCGGGCGTCGATCTCGACGGAATGGTCGCCGGTATGCGCGCGGGCATCGGTGATTCCGAGGTAGGGCCGGGCGGAGCCGTTGCCCCAGAAGGGGGCGGGCGCTCTCGCTCCCTGAGGATGAATCACGGCCCCGTCTTCAAAGGAGGGCGCCGGCATCATGTTGCGAAAGGAGATCTCGAGGGCCTCGATCTCCGCGTCGATGGGCACCCATACCGTGCCGGATACGACGCCGGGTGCGGACAGGGGTCGGCTCAGGCCTCCTTCTCGGACGGCGAACCGGACGTCGAAGGTCCGCGCCTCGGGGAAT
>CAYVOE010000145.1:0-11016 GCA_964452795.1 uncultured Nitrospiraceae bacterium | reverse complement strand
CGCACCACGACATCTACTCCATCGAGGACCTGGCCCAGCTCATCCATGACCTCAAGAACGCCAACGTCCACGCCAAGATCTCCGTCAAGCTGGTGTCCGAGGTGGGCGTGGGGACCATCGCGGCGGGCGTGGCCAAGGGCAAGGCCGATCTCGTCCTCATCAGCGGCGACACGGGCGGCACGGGCGCTTCGCCCCTGACCTCCATCAAGCACGCCGGCCTCCCCTGGGAACTGGGCCTCGCCGAGACCCACCAGGTCCTGGTGGCCAACAACCTGCGCAGCCGCATCACCGTTCAGACCGACGGCCAGCTCAAGACGGGACGCGACGTGGCCGTGGCGGCCCTGCTGGGCGCCGAGGAGTTCGGCTTCGCCACCGCGCCGCTGATCGCGGTCGGCTGCATCATGATGCGCAAATGCCACCTCAACACCTGCCCCGTGGGCATCACCACCCAGGACCCGGTGTTGCGGAAGAAGTTCGCCGGCAAGCCCGAACACGTCATCAACTACTTCTTCTTCGTGGCCGAAGACCTGCGCCAGATCATGGCCGAGCTCGGCTTCCGCACGGTCAACGAAATGGTCGGCCGGAGCGACATGCTCGAGTTCGACCCGCTCCCCGACCATTGGAAGGCGCGCCACCTCGACTTCTCCAAAATCCTCTACCACGCTCAGCCGTGGGAAGGCGAGACCCTGTACAAGACGCAGGAGCAGGACCACGGCATCGACGGCGCCCTGGACCACGAGCTCATGGAACGGGCGAAGCCGGCCCTCGAACGGCGGGAACCGGTCCGCTTCTCCATCGAGATCCGCAACGTCAACCGGACCGTGGGCACCATGCTCAGCAGCGAACTGACCCGGCGCCACAATCTGGGCCGGCAGACCGGCGACTACCTGCCCGAAGACACGGTGTGGATCGACTGTAAGGGCTCCACGGGCCAGAGCTTCGGCGCCTTCGCGATCCAGGGCGTCACACTCAACGTCGAAGGCGACGCCAACGACTACATCGGAAAGGGCCTTTCGGGCGGCAAGATCATCGTGACGCCGCCCCGGGAATCGAAGATCCCCGCCGAAGAGAACGTCATCATCGGAAACGTGGCCCTCTACGGCGCCACCTCGGGCAAGGCCTACTTCCGGGGCATGGCCGGCGAGCGCTTCTGCGTTCGCAACAGCGGCGCCTGGGCGGTCGTGGAAGGCGTGGGCGACCACGGCTGCGAGTACATGACCGGCGGTCGAGCCCTGATCCTGGGCCGGACCGGGCGCAATTTCGCCGCGGGCATGAGCGGCGGAATCGCCTACGTCTACGACGTCGACGGCACCTTCTCCTCCCGGTGCAACCGCAGCATGGTCGACCTGAAACCCCTGCACCGCGAGAGCATTCCGGAAGTGCGCCGGATGCTCGAGGAACACCTGCAATACACCGGCAGCCCCGTGGCCAAACGGATCCTCGATCACTGGGAAACCGAGAGCCAACGCTTCGTTCGAGTCATGCCGAAGGATTACGCGCGCGTGCTCCGCGAACAGGAGGAAAGCGCCAAGGTACAGGAGATGCAGCATGCGGCCAAGTAAGGAAAAGGGCTTCATGGTCTACAAGCGGGAAGTCCCGCCTTACCGGCCCGTCGAAGAACGCCTGCGCCATTGGGACGAGTTTCTCATCGAGCCGCCCGTCGAGAAGACCCGCGAGCAGGGGTACCGCTGCATGAACTGCGGCGTCCCCTTCTGTCAGAGCGGATGCCCCCTGGGCAACGTCATTCCCGACTTCAACGACGGCGTAAAGGACGACGACTGGGCCCGCGCCCTCGACATCCTCCACTCGACCAACAACTTCCCCGAGTTCACCGGCCGGGTCTGCCCGGCACCCTGCGAGGCGGCCTGCGTCCTCGGCATCACCGATCCGCCCGTCACCATCAAGCTCATCGAGCGCGAGATCGGCGACCGGGGCTGGCACGAGGGCTGGATTCGACCCCAGCCGCCGTCTCAACGGACCGGGAAGACGGTCGCCGTCGTCGGGTCGGGGCCCGCGGGCCTCGCGGCGGCCCAGCAGCTCGCCCGCGCCGGCCACAGCGTGACGGTCTACGAGCGCGACGACGAGCCCGGCGGACTCCTCCTCTACGGCATCCCGGACTTCAAGCTCAACAAGACGCTGGTCCGCCGCCGCGTCGAGCAAATGAAGGCCGAGGGCGTCGAGTTCAAGTGCAACGTGGCCGTGGGCGACGACGTCGACGCCAACGAGCTGGTCCAGGAGTACGACGCCGTCCTCCTCACCATCGGCTCGACCAAAGCCCGCGACCTCGACATCCCCGGTCGCGAACTCGACGGCATCCACCTCGCCATGGAGTTCCTCACCCAGCAGAACCGGCGCGTCTCGGGCAAGCCCGTCACAGGCAAGGAAATCACCGCCACCGGCAAGAACGTGATCATCCTGGGCGGAGGCGACACCGGGTCGGACTGTCTGGGCACCAGCCTGCGCCAGGGCGCCCGACACGTGTGGTCGTTCGAGCTGCTGCCCAAGCCGCCCGCGTCCCGCGACAGCGGCGGACAGCCCTGGCCGCTCTGGCCCATGACCCTCACCACCTCCTCGAGCCACGAGGAAGGCGGCGAGCGCGACTGGAGCGTCCTCACCAAGTCCTTCAGCGGCGAAGGCGGCAAGGTGAAAAAGCTGCACGGCGTCCGCCTCGAGTGGACCCCGGCCGACGGCAACGGCCGCCGAAGCATGAAGGAAATCCCCGGGAGCGAGTTCGCCCTCGACTGCGACCTGGTGCTCCTGGCGCTGGGATTCCTTCATCCCGAGCACCGCATTGCCTCGCAACTGGGCCTCGACCTCGACATGCGCGGCAACATCAAGGCCGACAAGGACTTCCAGACGTCCCGGCCGGGCGTGTTCGCCGCCGGCGACGCCCGACGAGGCCAGTCCCTCGTCGTGTGGGCCATTCACGAAGGTAGGGAAGCGGCCCGTTGTGTCGATATAAGTCTTATGGGCCACTCCGACCTCCCCGGCGCTGCCACGTACGGTTACGACAGCGTCGAACGAGACGGGGTGACTTTGTGATCGGGGACGTGTAACGACTGCACGCGCTCTGTGTATAGTGGATGACGGGAACAAGGGCTCATACACCGTATGTGGTAGGGTTCGCGGTACGATCTCCGCATATAGGGCCGGCTCGAACAAAGCTGTTGACACTAGGCGAGAACAGTGATAGAATCGAGCGCGATTGCCGCTTGGCGGCTCTGAAGTGGACGCTGACCCCCCGGGCCCGGCAAGGAGTATTCACCCAATGCGACATATTCGAGTTATCTCGCGCCGGCCGAGCGCGGCTATCGCGCTAGGCGATCTGCCCGTGGATGTCTTGTTCCTGATCGACATCCTGAATGCGTTCTTGTTGAAAAAGAGCCAGACGACGAGCTGACCCCCGCCGCATTGCGTCGGGTCGCGCCTTGAACCGGGTGGGATACACCTCGCCCCGGGGGATTACGAAGACGTTGTCGAGCGAAGGCACATGCGTGCCTTCCGCTTATGGTGAACAGCGGAACAACAAGGTAGGAGAAACGAAAATGAAGCACATCAAGAAGGTGTCGGTTGTCAAGGCGACGAGCTTCATCGAAGACATCATCGCCGTGATCAACGGAGCCATCGAAGAGATCGTCGGCATCGTCAAGAAGGACGACGGCAACGGCGAGTCCTAAACCTTCACGGGACGGAGGTCTACAATGGTGCATACTCGCAGCATCTCATCCACGCGCGCGGCCTGGGGTGACGCCCAACCCGTTTCTCCCGTGTCGGAAGCGTATCCGGCCCGGGCCCAGCAGGCCTTCAAGGACCTTGTCTTGTCCCTGTCGGGCGCTTGGCAGGATTTTGTGGAGGCGAAGAAGCGCGAGACCCTGTAGACCGGACGCGAAGGGTTTTGCCGGGGGGCTCTGCAAGGTCCCCCGGCCTTTTTGTGCTGCCCCGGGCCCGCTTTCTCAAGGTGGATCCCGGGGTCCCGGACCGGATACACTACGTTCCTCTGCGGCGCCGATCGCTCTCTCTTTGTGAGGGCGGACCTGCGCCGAATCGGTGGGCAAGGACGGCGGAATCCGCCGATCTCTGTGAAATGGCTTAACTCATCGTCAACGGAGCACAGCGATGGATCACATCAAGAACATCACGGCGGTGAAGGCGGTAGCCGGGCTTGAGATGGAACGGGGCCTCGGGGCGCCCCGGTCGGCCGATGCCAAGTCGGACCTCCTCAACGACATCTGGTTCGCCTGGACCGACTTCCGGGTGGCCCTCAAGAACGAGAAGGGCGGACAGATCAGTTAAGCGCGGCCCGGCGCCGCGCCTGGCGCGGACGGGTCATCAGCGGTTTCTCCCCGGGGGCGGCACGGCCGGTCCCCGCGGTTTCACACCAGGAACACCTGAACCATGATCACGGGCGAGCACTCGGTCATTCGCATGGCCGAGCCCGACGACGCATATGAACTCCGGCGGCTCTACGATCCGGAGCGGCCCCGTTCCGCTCTGCTGGACCGCCGGCGGGAGATCATGCTGCCGTCGGTCGACGAATTGCGCGAGGGCCTGGCTCGGCCCGAAAAAAGCGGTGTCCTCTATGCCGTCGAGGACAAGACGGGGGGCATACGGGGCTTCTGCTCGCTGCGCGGGGCCTCGGCGGAGCTGCGCTACGGGGAGATCATCCTCCCCCTCTTCGAAGACGCCGACTACCGGGAAGCGCTGGCACAGGAGGTCCTCGCCTACCTCTGCCGGCTCGCCTTCCGCGACCGCCGAATGAACAAGGTTCTGGCCCACTGCCTGGGCGACGAAACGGAGTGGCGCGCGCTGCTTGCCGAGCGCGGATTCCGAAGCAACGGCGTGCAGCGGCAGGTCCTGTGGACCCTCGGGCGCTGGCACGATATCGAGACTCTCACCCTGTTCCACGACGGACGACAGGAGGTTTGAATGGGCTGGAAGACGGATCTGTTCCTGCGGCGCGCCGAGCGCGAGGACCTCGATACGGTGGTCGAGTGGATGGAAGACCCCGACTTTCTTCGGTTCCTCTACGGCGACCCCGCCCGCTCGCCCAAGCAGGTCCGCGAGCAGATCGTGTCGATGCTGGGGCGTACCGTGGGCCACACCGTGCCCGGCGGCATCTACCTCATCATCGATTCGAAGGAAAAGGGTCCCATCGGCCTCATCGCGCTTCAGAACATCAGTTGGCGCAACCGGTCGTGCAGCATCGACCTCTACATCGGCGCCAAGGACCTGCGGACGGGTCTCGCCGCGGGGTTCTCCGTTTACCGCGCCTTCGAATACTGCTTCGACGAGCTGAACCTCAACCGCGTGGCCGCCTTCATCTATGCCTTTAACCGGCCGTCGTGGCGGCTCATGGAAGCGGCCGGCGCCAAGCGCGAACTGGTGCTCCGCGAGCACGTGGCCCGCGACGGCGAACTGCACGACATGTACGGTTACGGCATGCTGCGCGCCGAATTCGACAAGATGCGCGAGGAATGGGCCAACAAGGGCCGCGGCAAGAGCCTCGCCGACATGATCGAGGTGCAGCGCGCCGCCGCCGCGGAGGCCGAGGCCGCGGAGGCGGCGGGGTGAACCTGCTGCGCGCCGCATTCCTCTTCCTGCTGGCCATCCATGTGGTTCACGCGCTCCTCGTCAACGCCCGCGAAGACCTTCGGACGAACCGGGTCCTGCGCGCCGTCTCCATGGTCCTGCAGTCGCCCCTGTTCCTGTTGGCGTTCCTCTACGGACTGGCCCTGGAGGCCTATTCGCGTCAGCTCGTGTCGCCCGTGTACATCGGCATGGGGCTGGTGGCGGGCCACCTGATCTTCGGCCTCTCCCTGCTGGCGACGCACCGATCCCTTACCGACACCTCGTCGCACTTCTTCGACTTCGGGTCGATTTGGAACTTCACCGTCGACAGCCCCATCGTCCTCACCCGCTTCCTGGGCGTGGCGGTGGTCGAGGAGATCATCTGGCGCATCGCGGCCCAGGCGGAGTTCGTCCGGCTCACCGGAAGCGCCGCCGCGGGCATCGTGATCACGGCGCTCCTCTTTTCGGCGGTGCACAAGCATTTTTTCCGCAATCCTTTCTGGGTTTCCGTCGAGTTCGTCGCTTTCGCGCTTCTTCTGGGCGTGCTGTATCATGCGACCCAGAGCCTTATTCTGGTGATCGTGATTCACGCCGTCCGAGACATCGAGATCGCCTACCTCGAATACCTCATCAAGGTTGAGGAGATCGGCGACGCCGAACTGGCGGCGCGGGAACTGGAAAAGACTTTTCTCAGGGGGCAGCCCGACAAGGCATGAGCGACAACGAATACATGGTGCGGCTCGACAGCGTGGACAAGGTGTTCCATACGCGCCACTTCTTCAAGCGCGACGAGGACACCGGCGTCCGCCGCATCTACCACAAGAAGACCGTTCACGCGGTGGACCACGTAGCCTTCGGCATCCGGCCGGGCGAGATCTTCGGGCTCCTGGGCCCCAACGGCGCGGGTAAGACCACGCTGGTCAAGATGGTCTCGGGCCTGGTGCGGCCCGACTCCGGCGTGGTCTACGTCGACGGCATGGACGTGGAGAAGAGGCGCCTCAAGGTCCTGCGCCAGGTGGGCGTGGTCCTCGAAGGCACCCGGACCAGCATCTGGCCCCTCACCCCCCTCGAGAACCTGATGTACTACGGCAACCTCAAGGACATGCGGGGGGCGACGCTGAAGAACCGGGCTCGGGAGCTGCTCGATTTCATCGGGCTCAAGGACAAGATGCACGTCCAGGTGCGGCGGCTGTCGCGCGGCCAGAAGCAGAAGGTGGCCATCTGCATCGCCCTCATTGCGGACCCGGCGGTGATCCTGCTCGACGAGCCCACCACGGGCCTCGACGTCCAGAGCAGCCGCAGCATCAAGGAAAAGGTCATCGAGATGACCCGCCGCCAGGGCAAGAGCGTCCTCGTGACCACCCACGACATGAACGTCGCCCAGGAACTGTGCGACCGCATCGGGATCATCCACAAGGGCAAGCTCATCGCCTGCCGCCCCACCAACGAGTTGCTCGAGCTCTTCGGCGAACAATCCTACGAATTCTCACTGGACCGTGCCCCCGACCCGGGCCCCTTCCAGCAAATACCGGGCGTGCTGGGCGTCGAGGTGCGCAACAACGGCGACGGACCGCTCTGCGTGTTCCGACTCGACCGCACCCCCGAGCTGCGGTCCCAGGCCCTCTACGCCGCCGTGGACGAGTGCCGCCGGGCGGGACTCCAGTTGCGCGGCATCACCCGGCGCCAGGAGCGCCTCGAAGACGTATTCGTCCGGCTCACGTCGGACGCTCCGGAGGGGTCGTCCGCGGCCCCGGCGAGGTAACACATCATGGGATTTCTCCTGGTATTGCGGGCCGAGCTCGTGCGCAGCTTGATCATTATGCGCCGCTACTGGTTCGCCACCCTTATCGGACTCATCATCGGTTACGGCATGCTGGTCACGCTGGCCATGGCCTTCCTCAGCGGGCGCGTGGACACCAGCGAAATCGGCGAGCGGTTCACCCCCGGCGCCATCAACGGCACCCTGGGCCTGCTCATCGGCATGCTCGCCTTCAGCCTCGTGGGCATGTTCAGCCAGGGGCTTCAGGCCATGGCCCGGTCGGGCGAGCTCGAGCAGCTCTACATGAGCCCCCACGGCCTCATCACCAACTTCATGGCCCGTTCCTTCGTGTCGGCCCTGTCTCAGGTGATCAGCATGGCCGTGATGCTGTGGCTCGTCGACCGTACCCTCGGAGGCCTCCTCGACCTCGACGGCACGGACGTGGTCCTGCTGATCCTGTTCATCGGTCTTACCTTCGTCAATCTCATCGGGTTCGGGTTCATGATCGGAGGGCTGGTGCTGGTCTTCAAACAGACCGGCAACGTGGCCACCATCGTGCGCCTCGTCCTCATGGGGCTGGCGGTCATGGCCACGCCGGAGGCCCTGATCCTGGGCGATCCCGGCGCCGTGCCGACGGCCCCCTCCGTGATTGTCGAGGCCGCGCCGAACGACGACGTCGCTGCGGCGGCCGTCGCCGAGGCGGAACCCGCCGAAGAGGCCGCGCAGCCGTGGCCCATGGTGGTCCGGGCCTTCGCCCACATCCTGCCCGTCACCGACGCCGCCGTGTGCCTCAAGCTGATCATCATCCGCGACGCCGGACTAACCATCTTCGCGCCGCCCAACGTCCAGTTCGTGTTCTTTCTTCTGCTGAACTGTGTCATCTGGACCGGCCTGGGCGTTACGTGCTTCAAGTTCATGGAACGCTGGAGCCGAAGCAAAGGCACCCTGGGAGCCTACTGATGCGGACAAGCCCCATCCATCGATTCGAGCAGAACGGCCGGCGCTTCGCCATCGATCCCGAGACCTGCTTCTGCTTCGAGTGCGACGAGATCTCGTGGGACGTGCTGGCCTACTACCCCTTCACGCCCGTCAACCGCATCTACCACGAACTCGGCGACCGCTACAGCGTGCGGGAACTCTCCGAGGTCATCGGCGAGCTCGAGTGGCTTCGGGCGACCAAGTCCATCGTGCCCATTCTGAGGGCCGAGGACCTCAAGAAGATTTTCGAGGTCGAGACGGGGCTCAAGCGCCTCACCGTGCGCCTGCCCCGGGCCACGGAACGGGCCGTGCCCGCCCGTCGGGGCTGGTTCGGCGGCCAGGGCGCCACCCTTCATTCAAACGACGCTCGCCAGCTCGCCCACGACGCGGTGGGACTGCTCCTGGGCCGGTGCGAACAGCAGCGCGATCTGCACCTCGAGTTTCTCGAGCCCGGCGACCTCAGCAACGTCGAACCCCTGGCGGATCTCTGCGCCCACGCCCAGCGGGCGGCTCGCCTGGCGGGCCGGGCGCTGACCGTGGCCGTCCACGTGGCCGACGTCCCCGTGGCGAAGGCGCCGAAGGCCCTCGAAGGCCACACCGTCAGCGTGAAGCTCGAATTCCACAACGCCGCGGACACGGCGGAGCCCCTGCGCGGCCTCGCCAAGGCCCTCGCCGACCCCACCCTCGCCCGCCTCTCTCGGGCCCTGCAACCGGGCACGGGCGTGACGGGCCGCATCGTGGTGCGGCCGGGCCACCCCGACTTCGGAAACGTGGTCGAGGAGCTGGACAAGGCCGGGTTCTCGGTTATCGAGCTCGATGTCGACGGTGCCTACACGGCCCACCCCGAACTGGAGCCCTCGGCCATGCTGGCCGGACTCAGCCGGTCGGCCGTGTACTACGCCCAGCAACTGCTGAAGAACCACTATTTCCGCCTCGACCCCATCGCCAAGCTCTTCTGGCACATCTACGACGGCTCCCCCCTGCGTCGGGCCGACCCCCTCGGCACCTACGAGCTGGCCATCGACGCCGACGGTTCCGTATACCCGTCGTGGCGGCTCCTGGGCGTCGAGTCCGAGCGGCTCGGGTCCATCCACGACGGCCGTCTCGACGAGGCCAAGATCGACCAATACGACGACTACGGCGTCATCGCCTGCGGACCCTGCCGCCGGTGCTGGGCGCGCCACCTCTGCGGCGGCGGCACGGCGGCCGTCCACCTCGCCCTGAGCGGGTCGCTCCGGCGTCCCCATGAACCGTGGTGCGAGGCCCAGCGCGCCTGGATCGCGTCGGCCGTGTCGGCCTTCAACATCCTGTCGTCGGAAGGCGTGAATTTCTCGCGCATCTACGGCAGCCTCAACACCAAGTCGACCAAGCCGTCCCTGTTCACCATGGTGCGAGCCGCCCTGGGCCTCACCGTGGCCATGCGCCCCATCGAGGAATCCGATGCCGAGATGCTGGTGCGCTGGGAGAACTGGGACGAGTCGGCCTACTTCCTCTACAACGAGAGCGGGCTCCTCCTCGCCACCCGCTACGACCGCGAGATGGACTCCCTCCACCCCTCGGGCCTCGAGTTCGAGATGGTCCTCATCCGGAAGACGGGCCAGCCCATCGGATTGCTGCGGCTGCGGCCCGAGCGCGTCCCCGGCGCGGCCCGGGGCGCCATCTACCTGCGCAAGCCCGAGAACTACGCCTCCGACGAGATCCGCAAAGGCTTCCGGTTCCTGCTCAAGCAGGCCGGCGGCCAGCAGGCCATCCGCAAGCTCGTGGTGCCCGCGGCGGCTTACGAGACGGCCCTCCAGGATTTCCTCAAAGCCGTCGGCTTCCGCCACGCCGGCACCGAGCGGGAAGGCATCTTTCTCCACGGCCGGTATCACGACGTCGAACACTACGAAATCGCCCTCGAAAGCCTCTAGACGCCCCGTCTTTTTGCTCCGTACGCCGGGGTCTCTTGGCGTATACTGTTGCTCGGCGTTCCGAGTTTGGGTCTCCCGGGTCAACAACGGCGGAGTGGTGTTCCCATGTACGAGATCCTTCGGGTAGCTACCGGCGTGGCCACGCCCCTGGCTCTGTTGGGACTGGTTGCGGCCCTCGCCTTCCTCGCCTACACGCGCCGGCTCAAGCGCGACGAAAGCGTCCTCGAATCCCTGCCCCAGGAGGAACGGGCGAATGCCGCCGACGAATACCTGACGCGCTATCGCATCGACGGAACGGACCTGACCCCCGCCGACAAGCTCTCCCTGATCCGCGACGAGATGGCCAAGCGCCATCAGCGGGCCTTGTCGTACGTGGGGGCGGCGGCGGTGGTGACGGTGGTGTGTTTCGGGCTGGCGGTGGCGTCGTATATGTACCGTCCGGCGGCGCGGGCGGCCGAGGTCCCCGCTCCCCCGGCGGACGATGCCCCGTCTCCGAATGCCGCCACGGAGACGCCGCCGCCCGAGTTCATCCCCTCCATGGAATTTCCGCCCGATGCCGTCGAAGCGGTGGACTACGACCTGTCGAGCACGGTCGATGCCGAGGCCGGCGCCGAATTTCTGAAGCTCGAACGGGTGGATGTGGATACGCATGGGAAAATCTACCGCGTCACCCTCACCCTTCGAAACATCTGGGACGAGCCCGTCGTCCTCGACATCCGCGATGCCTTCTTCTCGATGGAGGACGACACGGGAGCCCCGGGAGAATTGATCCACGCCCAGTACCCCGCGCCCTTCACCGTT
>CAYVOE010000144.1:0-11134 GCA_964452795.1 uncultured Nitrospiraceae bacterium | reverse complement strand
ACAGCAACCATGCCGCTCCCGCCGCCGCCAGAAGCAGGATCGCCGCCCCCGCCCCCCACGCGTAGCTCCGCAAGCCGGGCCGCGGCGGCGCGGGAAGGAGGATGGGCAGGAATTGCTCGATCCGGGCCTGTTCCTCGGGCGTCAGGTCGCGCACCCGGAGGACGGGGCCCGGCACGGTGATCTCCTCGCCGTCGCCCCAGGTCACCCGCACGGGCTCGATGGCGTACTCGCCCGTGCGAATCGGGTCCAGCACGTAGGTCACCCACCGGCGTCGTCGGCCTCCCTCGAGGTCCTGCGACCCGTACTGGGGCCGCTCGAAGGTCTCCGCACCGCCCAGGGCGCCCCGCAGATCGGGCAGCGTTACGTCGAGGTCGGCGGGCGCTTCGACGGTCAGCGTCAGGGTGCTGCTGCGATACAGGGGGATCTCGGACGGGTCGAGGGTCAGACGCACCTCCACCGGCGCCTCGGCCCCGACGCTCGCCGCCAACAACGCTATCGTCAACACCAGACTGTTCATAGGGAGGCTTCAGGCCAGCGCGTGCCGTCGCTCGCGCATCCGAAAGAAACGAAAGATCTCGTCGATGTAGGGCCGGTCCGTGCGCACGGAGATGGTATCCAC
This sequence comes from uncultured Nitrospiraceae bacterium, assembly GCA_964452795.1. Taxonomy (GTDB): domain Bacteria; phylum Hydrogenedentota; class Hydrogenedentia; order Hydrogenedentales; family SLHB01; genus CAYVOE01. The sequence continues at coordinate 10,515 of CAYVOE010000144.1, read as the reverse complement.
CCGGGTCCGCTGAAATACCTGGCGGCGCTGGGCCGCCCGCCGGGCCGCCGCCTGGGCGTACTCCCGCCGCACCCGGGGGTCCGACGTGTCCACAAGGGACTCGCGGCCGGTCTCGGCGTCGCGCACCGAGACGAGCCCCACGTCGGGCAGCTCTTCCTCCCTCGGGTCGGTGACCACCACTCCGATGACGTCGTGGCGCTTGTTGGCGATCCGCAGCGCCGTCTCGTAGTTGTCGGCCATGAAATCCGAGACCAGGAAGGTCACGGCGCGCCGTTTGGTCACGTTGTTGAGGAAATGGAGCGCCGCGGGGATGTCCGTCGCCCGGCCTTCGGGCTCGAAGAACAGCACGTCGCGGATTACGCGGAGCACGTGTTTTCGGCCCTTGCTGGGCGGCACGTAGCGCTCGACCCGATCCGTGAAGATGATCAGCCCCACCTTGTCGTTGTTTTCGATGGCCGAAAAGGCCAGGACCGCGCACAGCTCCGCCGCCAGCTCGTTCTTGAACCGCGACACGCTGCCGAAGCGTCCCGAGCCGCTGGCGTCCACCAGGAGCATCACGGTGAGCTCGCGCTCTTCCGCCAGCAGCTTCACGTGGGGCGTCTGGGTGCGGGCCGTGACGTTCCAGTCGATGAGCCGGATGTCGTCGCCCGGCACGTACTCCCGCACCTCGCGGAATTCCATGCCCTGGCCTTTGAACACGCTCTCGTACTGGCCCGCCAGGATGTCCGTGACCATGCGGCTGGTGCGGATCTGGATCCGCCGGATCTGTTTCATGACCTCTTGCGGGATCATGGCACCGGCACCGTGTCCAGGATGCGGCGGATCACGTCTTCGCTGGTGAGGTTCTCCGCCTCGGCCTCATAGGTCAGGATGATGCGGTGGCGCAGGACGTCGAGGGCCACCTGCTTGATGTCGTTGGGGAACACGTTGCCTTCCCCCTGGAGGAAGGCCAGGGCCCGCGCGGCCTGTTGCAGGTACAGGGTGGCCCGGGGAGACGCGCCGTACTCGATGAGGTGCCCCATCTTGAGGCCGTACGCATCGGGGTGGCGCGTCGCCTGGACGATGTCCACGATGTAGTTCTTGGCCTTCTCGTCCACGTAGATCTGGTTGGTAATTTCCCGGGCCCGCAGGATCTCCTCCCGGGTCGCCGCGGGGCGCACCCGGGCCTCGTGCAGCAGGTCCACCCGATCCATGATTTCGCGCTCTTCCGCCCGCGTGGGGTAGTTCACCTTCAGCTTGAACATGAACCGGTCCACCTGGGCTTCGGGCAGGGGATAGGTGCCTTCGTGCTCGATGGGGTTCTGGGTGGCGAGCACCATGAAGGGCTCGTCGAGCAGGTAGGTGCCGTCGCCGATGGTGACCTGGCGCTCCTGCATGGCTTCGAGGAGGGCGCTCTGCACCTTGGCGGGCGCGCGGTTGATCTCGTCGGCGAGGATGATGTTGCCGAAGATGGGCCCTTTGCGGGTGGTGAAATGCCCGTCTTTGGGATGGTAGATGAGGGTCCCGATGAGGTCCGCCGGAAGGAGGTCCGGCGTGAACTGGATCCGGTTGAACTCGAGGTCCATGGCCCGGGCCAGGGTCTTGACCGCGGTGGTCTTGGCCAGGCCGGGCACGCCTTCGATGAGGACGTGGCCGTTGGCCAGGATGGCGGCCAGCAGCCGGTCGATCATGTACTGCTGACCCACAACGATTCGCGAAACTTCCGCCCGCAGCCGCCCGATAAACGGCGCCTGGGCTTCCACGTCTTTCCGAATGGCCTCGACGGACGCGCTCATGCTCTGGGATTCTCCGATTTCCGCAGTTGCGCGTCCAGGGCCCGCCGTACGGCGTCGTAGTCGGCGTTCATCCGGTCGTCCGAAGGGGGCGTCCCCCCGAAACCGACCTCCTGGGCGCGCGTCTTCAGACTCTGTGCGAGACGGCCCTCCTCCGGGCACAGCTCGAGCGCACGGATAAGGGCCAGGTAAAAGGCATAGGGGTTGCCGTCCAGGCGGCTGCGGCGCGCGTCCTGAAGAAGGTCCTCGGACACGGGAGGGGGCGAAAAAGAAGGATGCGGGGCGGGTCGCCGGCGCTTGCGCGCGGACCACCCGCCCAGCATCAGGCAAAGGAGAAGGGCCCCGAGGCCGCCGAAGACCCAGGCAAGGGTCCTATCGGGTTTGGCAAGGAGGATGAACGGAGGAGCCACTAGCGTGGGGTCGACGCCAGGGTCCGTGGGGTTTGTTGCGGGTGCATAGGCCTCCGGCGGCGTCAGGTCCTCGGGGTTCCTGTAAGGTATTAAAATTTCAGGAAATTCAAATCGCCCGGTCCGTCCCGGGATAATGGTAACTTCTTGGGCCACCACGTTTATTCCCGCTCGTACCGTGGACTCCAGGGCGCCGAAAGTGACGACGCCCCAGTCAATCGTTTCAACTTTTGCGGGCCCGATCGCGTAGGCTCCGGGCTCGCCTTCCCAGCTCACTTCGTACACGACCCGGTAGGGTTCGCCCGGGTGAACCGGCTCCGCCGACCGGATTACCTTCAGTTCCGGCTGAGCGAAGGCGCTCCAAGCCGCCACCGAGGCCACCCCCAGCAGGGCCGCGAGGCCCGCCGCGTGTCTCCTTTCGGTTCCGGCCTGCGTCACGTCTCGTAAGGAGCAAGAGCCGTGCCCAATACGCCGATACATGGATAACCCTTTATAGAAACCGGACTTACAGAATTTTGGACCCCGTCGCCCCGTTGGCGGTCCCCGGACCGCACCCCATCTGGGGTTTTTCCGGAACGGGCGGGCTCCTTTTGGGGTTTCTCGCGCCGCACGGGGGCAGGGTGACACGAACCGGCCGCCCACCGCAACCCCCGGGGATTCCGCCGTCGTTTTGCGCCGTTTTCGGCATCGTCGCGTGGGTTGAAGTCAAGTTCACGGGCCTTTTGGCCGATTCGTATCTAGAGTAGAGTTCGACTGGACCGGCGATCCCCGCAGAACCGGAATGTACCGCATCGACGATCCGGCGTCTCCCGCCGGGCGCAGCGGTGCCCGGCGCGGCCGCGGTACGGTACGGGAAGTCCATGAAGGAGCGCCACTTGGAGAGCAATTCCGACCCTGTTGGTGCCGGTGTAGACAGCCCCAAGATTCTGGTGGTGGACGATCTGGAGGAGAACGTGCGTCTGCTCAAGCACTTTCTCCGTCCCAAGGGGTACCAGGTGCAGTGTGCCTACACCGGCCCCCAAGCCCTGATGAGCGTGGAGTCCGACCCGCCCGACGTGATCCTGCTGGACCTGGTGATGCCGGGCATGGACGGTTTTGAGGTGTGCCAGCGGCTGAAGGAAGATCCGCGGACCCGCCACATCCCCATCATCATCCTCACGGGGCTGTCGGCGGTGGAGGCCAACATCAAGGCGCTGGAGGCCGGGGCCGACGACTTCCTCATCAAGCCCATCGACTCGATCCTGCTGGACGCGCGCATCCGGAACTCGCTGCGGGCCAAGCTGTTGCAGGACCGCATCATCCAGTACCAGCGCCAGCTCGAGCTGTACAACGAGACCCTCGAAGCCCGGATCCGGGACCGGACGGCCCAGGTGGAGCGCACGCAGCAGGTGGCCATCTTTTCCCTGGCCAAGCTGGCGGAGTCGCGCGACAACGAGACGGGCGAACACATCGATCGCATGCGCTGCTATGCCCGGGAACTGGCGCTTGAACTGAGCACCTGGAGCCGGTTCGAGGACATCGTGAATCCGGAGTTCGTCGACGCCCTGTACGTCTCGAGTCCCCTCCACGACATCGGCAAGGTGGGCATCCCCGACGGCATCCTGCTGAAGCCGGGCACCCTGTCTCGGGAAGAATTCGAGATCATGAAGGCCCACACCATCATCGGCGGAGACACGCTCAAGGCCGCCGACGTGGAGGCGGGCGAGAACTCTTTTCTCGCCATGGGCCGCGACATCGCGTATTACCATCACGAGAAGTGGGACGGCTCGGGCTATCCGTTCTGTCTGAAAGGCACGGAGATCCCCCTGGCGGCCCGGATCGTGGCTCTGGGCGACGTCTATGATGCCCTGACGTCGCGCCGGCCCTATAAAGAGGCCTTCAGCCACGAGCGGTCCAAGTCCATCATCCTCGAGGGGCGGGGCACCCATTTCGACCCGGACATCGTGGCCGCCTTTCTGGCCCGAGAGGAATCCTTCATCGCGATTCGCAACAGCTTTCACGACCGGGGCCACTCGCGGATCCAGGAACTCATCAACACCCTCAATCAGCTCAACCTGCAGGCCAACTGCGCGAGCGCCTGAGGGCCCCTTTCTCGCGTCGCCAGACTCCGTGCGCCTGAACCCCGTCTTTCTCCCGAACGTCCCCTTCTCCCATTGAATCGCTCGGCTCGGTGCTGTATCAAGGAAGTCGATTCGCTCGAGGAGGCGCCGATCCCCGGCGCCGCGACCGCCCGAGTCCTCGTGCTTGCCCTCCGGAACGCGGGGTTCGGACTCAAGGGAAGGATAGGTGATGAACCTCTTGCTGACCGTCCTGTCGACCGCCTTGCTGGCAGAACCCGGGGGCGCCCCCACGCCCGACGAGATGCTCGCCGCGCAACATGGGGCCGCCGCCCTGTTCGATGCGGACCCCGCCCTCGCGCCGCCGTCGCCCGGGCTCGAAGTGGTCGAGAACTGGGGCACGGTGCAGAAGAACGCCCGCTACGGCGCGCCCTTCGTGGTGGCGGGAAAGACCTATGAACGGGGCCTGTTCTGCCACGCCCCCAGCCGGATCCGGGTGCGCCTGCCAGGACCGGGCCAGACTTTCACCGCCGTCGCCGCCGTGCCCGACGCCCTGCAGTGGGACGTGCGGGACTATCCCAGCGGCCCCATCTGGCCCGAGGTCGTCTTCGTGGTGCGGGCGGGCGACCGGGAGCTGTTCCGCTCGGAACCGGTGACCTCGGCGCACCGCGGGACCACTTCGTCCGTTCCGATCCGGGTCGACCTGGGCGGCGCCCGGGAATTCACCCTCGAGGCGCAGGGCGTCCAGAAGGGCGACCACATGGCGTACCTGGAGGGCGAGCGGGAGGCGCAGGAACCGGCGGAGATGTCGGAATGGGGGGAGGCCCTGTGGGCGGAGGCCACTGTAGCGCTTGAAGACGGGCAGTCGGTGGCCCTTGACGAACTGCCGCTGGCGGGTTCGCCGGCCTTCGACGCACCGGCCGGCGTGCCGTTTTCGTTCACCTACGGCGACCGGTCGGCGGCAGACCTGCTGCCGCGGTGGACCGTCGACCGCGGGTCGCGCGACCTCGGCGACGGCAAAACCGAACGCACCGCGACCTGGACCGATCCGGAGACGGGCCTGGAGGTGCGCTGCGTAGGCGTCACCTACTCGGATTTCCCGGTGGTGGAATGGACGGTGTACTTCAAGAATGCGGGCGATGCGGACACACTTCTGCTGCAAGACATCCGGGCCCTGGACCTGAACCTCACCCGCCCCTTGGACGGCGAGTTCGTCTTGCACCACAGCCTGGGCAGCTCGTGCCGGGCCGACGACTTCCGGCCCGTCGAGACGTCCCTGCCGCCGGGCGCGCAGCAGCGCTTCGCCCCCGTGACGGGCTACGCCTCGGACCCCTACATGCCCTATTTCAACATCGAGCTTCCGGGGCAGCGGGGGGTCATCGTGGCGGTGGGATGGCCGGGCCAGTGGTCGGCCGAGTTCCAGCGCGATGAAGGCCAGGGCCTGCGGGTGCGGGCCGGCCAGGAGACGACGCGGTTCAAGCTGCATCCGGGCGAAGAGGTGCGGACGCCGCTCATCGCCCTCCAGTTCTGGCGGGGCGGCTGGATCCACTCCCAGAACGTGTGGCGGCGCTGGATGCTGGCCCACAACCTGCCCAAACCCCTCGAGCCCATCATGGTGGCGTCGACCTTCGCTCCGCTGAACTACCACGGCGTCACCGAGGAGAATCAGAAGGAATTCATCGACACCTACGAACGGCGCGGGCTCAAGCTGAACTGGTGGTGGATCGATTTCGGGTGGCACGAAGGCACCTGGAAGGCCCCGGAGAACCGCTTCCCCAACGGCCTGCGCCCCGTCACCGACTATGCGCGGTTCAAGGGCCTGAAGACCATCGTGTGGTTCGCGCCGGAGCATTCGCCCCTGGGCGGCGAGGCGGAGTGGCTGTTGAAGGGCACCTGCGAGGAGCCCCTGTGCCGCGGCACCGAGACGGCGGTGCTCGATCTCGGCAACCCCGACGCGTGGCAGTGGCTGGTGGACATGATCGACCACCGGTTGAGTGAAGACGGCATCGACTGCTACCGCCACGACACCAGTTGGGGCCCCCTGCCGAACTGGCGCGCCAACGACGCCCCCGATCGGCAGGGCATCACGGAGAACCACTATGTCAGCGGCTACCTGGCCTTCTACGACGAGCTGCTCCGGCGGGCTCCCGGCCGCATGATCGACAACTGCTGCCGCGGCGGCCGCCGGTTCGATCTGGAGACCATGCGGCGTTCGGTGCCCCTGTGGCGCAGCGACTTCGCCACGGGCGACACCAGCCAGCAGGCCCAGACCTACGGGCTCGCCCTGTGGGTCCCCATGTTCGGCATCGGCAACCACGCGCGAAACGTCTACGAGTTCCGCAGCTTCATGTGTCCCTCGACGCTGATGCTGCAGGACGTGCGCCGGGACGACCTGGACTACGACATGCTGGTCCGCATGAACCGGCAGTGGTGGGACATCGCGCCGGCCTACTTCGGCGATTACTACCCGCTCACGCCCTATTCCGCCGAGGAAAGCGGCTGGATCGCCTGGCAGTTCGACAAGTCCGACACGGGAGAGGGGTTCGTCCAGATCTTCCGTCGGCCGGGCACGGACGCGGCCCCCGTCGTGGCCGGCTCCCTGCGTTTCCGGCTTCAGGGGCTCGATCCCGACGCCCGCTACGCCCTGCGCGATTTAGACGGCGAGGGCGCCTCGGAGCGGACGGGCGCGGAACTCACCACCGACGGCATCGCGGTGGAAGACCCGGGCGAGGCAAGGGCCTGGCTGTTCGCCTACAAGCGGGTGGAATAGTTCGCGCCTTCGTGGGCCCGGAGAGACCGCGCATGGTCCGCCGGGCCCTCTTTTTTTGTCCAATTGTCTCCGTCTGCAGGATCAAAGGATGACTGTGCATCGGCGCTTCATCTATAATCCGAGTGTATTGTAAGGAGGTGAAACGGCAGAAAGCGACAAGACGGAAAGGGTAGAGACGTGAGATCGACGCGATCCATGCGATCAATCCGGGAGGACGGCCGGGCCGACAACTTATCGTTGTTTTCGGGCATCGACATTAACAGCGACGTGGCCGTCTTCAAACAGATCAAGAACCTCGTTCAGTTCGCCGCGGCATCGGGCCGGCTCAGTGCCGGCGATTCCCTTCCGACGGTTCGGGAGCTTTCGGAACGGCTGGGGGTGAACACCAATACGGTGGCCAAGGCCTACCGGGACCTCGAGGTGTTGGGCCTCGTCTATACGCGGCGGGGGATCGGGGTCTTCATTGAAAAGGGGGCGGAAAGCCGGTGCCGGGAGCTGTGCCGGAAGCGAATTGCGTCGCGGCTGCGGGAAGTCGCCGCGGAAGCCCGGGCCGCGGGGATATCGTCCAAAGCCATGACGTCCATCGCGGCGGCGAGCTATGCCTCGGACGGCGGTCCATACGAGCCGGTGCCGGCCTCGGTGCTGGCCGCCGGCAAAGACGCCAGGTAGGGGCTGGGGAATTCGGGGTACAGGCTCCGGCGCGCGCGTTTTCTACAGGTCGAAGCCTGTACTCCGAGCGGTTTTCGCTCAGGATTTCTCTCGGGGCGAGACGGTGATGGCCACCACCAGGTCGCCGGCGCCGTAGGTCGGTCCGCCCAGGATCACGGTGTCTCCCGGCGCGGCCTTGATGATGCTGCTCAACACGTTCTTTACGGGCCCGTTCTCGCCCTCGCTCTTAGACTCGATGCGGACGCGGACGCGCAGGGTGCCGTCGCGCTCTTTCGACAGGGGCGACACGTAGACGGTATAGGCATCGTCCACGGCGAGCCGGGCTTCGCCCTTCACCGCCACGGAAGTCCGGGCGGCGGAAATCTGCCGGAACGAGTCGTGGGGCAGGTTCCAGGCCAGGGCTTTTCGAACGGCATCGTCGAGGCGGCGGTCGAAGGTCTTGCCCGCGGTCCGGTCCTGGGGATTGTCGGGCTTGCCCTCGTCTATCGCTTCGACGGCCACCATGTTGATGGCGACCTTGTCTTCCGAGGCTCCGGCGCGCACGGCCGGGCCCGCCGCCAGGAGCAGGGCCAATGCCAGGGCGGCGAAGGTCACCATACGTCTCCGTGCGGCACGTGGACCCAGACGATGGCCGAATCCCGTTCGGAGGAATCCTGCGTCTCGATGAGGGCGCCCTCGATGTCGGAGGTGGCCGATTCGACGGTGGTGTGGGCCTGCACGGGCGCGGGTCCGCCCGACGATATGGCGAAGATGGACACCGCCACCAGGAGCGCCGCGGCCCCCAGCGAGGCCAGCGCCCATATCCCCCGCCAGCGCGTCGGCGCGGGGGCATCGACGCGGTCGCGGATCCCCGCGTAGAAGGCGTCGAACTGGCCGGAACCGATCTCCTGGCGCACGGCCACGGCGCGCACCCCGTCGCGCACCCGCAGGAGGCGGGCCCGAAGGGCCGCGCAGGAGGGGCAGGTCGCCACATGCCGCTCGACGGCCTCCGGTTCCGGAGCGGCTCCGTCCAGCCATTGCTCGACCCGTTGCACCCAGCGACATTCACTCATGACCGTATCCCTCTACGACCCCTAACCGGAGTAGACTCTTCTGCATTTTTTTGCGGGCGTGGTGCAACCGGCTCATCACGGTCCCCAGGCTGCACTCCATCACCTGCGCCATTTCCTCGTAGGACAACCCTTCGAACTCGCGCAGAATGAAGGCGGTACGGTGCTTCAGCGGCAAGGTATCGAGGGCCTGGAGGATGGCCCGTCCCAGTTCGCGGGCTTCCAGGGCCTCCCCGGGATCGGGCCCGGGGCTGGGGGCGTCGCCGGACCGCAGGGCGTCGTCCAACGCCACGGTCGACAGGCGCCGCTTTTTCAGGAAATCCTTGCTCTGGTTTGCCGTGATCCGCATCAACCATGTCTTGAAGCTCGCCTCGCCCCGAAACCGTTCCAGGGCGCGGTGGGCCTTGATAAAGACCTCTTGCGAGATGTCCCAGGCCTCCTCCCGGTTGCGTACAAAATGGTAGGCCAGGGCGAACACGTCGTTCCGGTACCGGCGCACCAGTTCCTCGAAGGCCGACATGTCGCCCGTTCGGGCGCGGTCGACCAGGGTCGCGTCGGCCTGAACGGTTACATCGGGTCTATCCATACCCCGGGCTTCGTCCCCAGGACCGATACTGCATAAGAATCGGTGGTCGAGGGCCAGACTCATCGCGGCGTGCATCCTCTCGTTGCGGACACTGACGAATCCCAGCCCGGCTTATTCAAACGGGTTTGAAGAATTGTACTCATCGGGGCCCCTGGATACGAAATTCAATGAAAACCCCGGCTTTTCGGCCCTTTCGCGAGGGCTCACTGTTGACACCTTCGCCTGCGCGCTCCTAGAATCTGCGGTATAATCACTCCGGAGGACCGGCCTCCGACAATCCGGTCGCTCCCTGTACGCAGCGGCGCCTTGCGCGCCTTCGACGCAAACCGGCCGCCGCTCCGATTTCGCCGGGCGACACGGGTTTACCCCCCGCGGAACCGAAGCGGTCGCGGAGAATGTGGGCGTGCCATCGAACCTGTACTTGTTCGTCATGGTGGGCATCATGCTGTTCCTGACGGCGGTGACCGTTCCCTCCCTCGTCCTCAAGCGCTGCCCGCGCTGCGGCCGTCGCAACGGGTTGGACGCCCGGACCTGCCGGAACTGCCACATGCCCTTCGGTTCGGACGACACCCCCTGATACCGGAGTCATCGTATCTGAGAATCGTGAAGCCATGTAGAGAAAGGGCGACCGGGAGACACGACGCGCCCGAGGGCCGGCTGAAACACATGCATCTCAAGAACCTCCTGACGGCCGCATACACGCGGATACAACGGCCCTGATGACATCGTCGCTGGTTGGGGCCGGCCGGGTTGGCTTGCGCCGCCGTGCGCATCCCCTCGGCCGGACGTTTGCGCCGGAATCCGGCTCGGGCTCGTCGCCCGCAGAGGGGCGACAACGACAGGGGGAGTTGAGATGCACGACAGACAGATTACACGGCGCGGGTTCCTGGCCGGTGCGGCCGCGGCGGCTGCGGGTCTTGCCTGGGGGCGTCGCGCTCCCGCCCGGCTCAGCTCGGCGTCGCCCAACGAGAAACTCAACGTGGCCGGCATCGGCGTGGGCGGCAAGGGCCACAGCGATATCATGAACTGCGCCGAGGAAAACATCGTGGCCCTGTGCGACGTGGACGCCGCCGCGGCGGCCCGGGCCTTCGAAGCCTTCCCCGACGTGCCGAAGTTCACCGATTACCGCAAGATGCTGGATGAGACCAAGGAGATCGACGCGGTCACCATCTCGACGACGGACCACATGCACTTCCCCATCGCCA
>CAYVOE010000143.1:0-11135 GCA_964452795.1 uncultured Nitrospiraceae bacterium | reverse complement strand
CCGAGGGAACGATACACCCCAACCCCGACTTTCGCACGAGGTTTTTTTTGCCTTTTTCAGCTCCTATCCCAGCCGTTCCAGGAGACCCTCAGGAACGTCCGACGCGCCGACCTCCAACCCGTCGGCCGCCTCGGGGCGCAGCCGTTCCCCAAAATCCGCGTAGAAACGGTTCCGGGCCTTCACGTCCGGGAAATGGGATTCCGCCCACGGGCTCAGGTAGCCCAGCCCCGCCTTTTCCTGCAGCACGGTGTGGGCGTAGAGGATGTGCGCGCCCTCGAGGAACGCCGGCAGGAGGGGGCGCATCTCGGGTACGTCGAAGTTGTCGACAAAGGGCTGGCCGTAGGCGTTCATCTCCGTCCCGACGAGAATCGGCAGACCCCGTTCCTGGGCGACCTTCACGAAACGGTGCAGGTTCTCCACCTTCACCTTCTTCTGCTCGGGGTCCTTGATGTTCCAGTTGCGGTCGGGAATGATGTTGACCGCGGCGGTTCCGTGGGCCTGCTGAAGATCCAGCAGCTCGTCGAGGGCCGCCTCGCCCGCCGTGGTCCCGTCCAGCCACGCGAGGGTGGGAATCGCACCCTCGCCACGGACGAAGTCGTTCACCTCCGCCAGCCGGGGGAAGTCGGGGCCCTCGGGCTGAACGTAGCCCACGCCGCCGCGCTTCATCAGCTTGCCGCGGATCAGGGCCTGGAACGTGGGGGAGTGCTTCGCGCCCTCCCGCACCTTCTCCGGTTCCTCCCGAAGCCGCTCCGCCCAGAAGGCGATCCGCGCGTCTTCGTCGGGGAACACCTCCCGGGCCTTCTCCTCATACGCCGCGCACAGGTGGCGTTCCGTCGCATTGCCCCGGGGCGTCAGGGGAAGCACGTCCCGCTCGTAATCCAGCTCGACCGGCGCGAGGTAGGGGTTGACGCGGCCGACGATGGCGCGGTTGCGGGCCTGTGCCGATTCCTTCATGCTCCGAAGGAAGGCCTCGTTCTTCACCGACGACGACACGAAACCCGAACCCATGTGATAGCTGATGCCCGGCTCGCCGGGAGAATTGATCTCGCGGCTGGCGAACTCGGGCAGGTAGACCCGTGTCTCGATGCCCGAGCAGGCCTTGAGCCGCAACCGCCGCGCCGCCGCCCGGAACTCGTCCACGGCGTCCAGGACGTCGAAGTCCACGGTGCCCGCCATGCGCAGCCCCTCCCGACGGGCCTTCCACGCGAAACGAGACGGCGAGTACCCGTATCCGTTGAACGAGAAGAAGGTGTGGCCGTGGAGGTTGACGGCGTCGCCCGGCTCCGGCAGGGCGATCTCGCCCCGCTCCGCCTTCTGCGCCAGGGCCTCGAGCGCCTCTCGGCGCACCTCCGCATCGAACGAATCCAGCGCCTCTTCGTGCCGTTGAATCTCGGTCATGGGTCCCCCTTTGTTGCATTCCTGCCGATACGCGGACAATCCCCCACATCCTACTCGGGCGCCCCCTCCATTTACCAGCGTCGAGGGAGCGCGCCGGGCTGTGGTATGCTGCCTCGTAAGGTTCTGCACCGGTTTGAAGGCACATTCGGGAGGCCCGTCATGGCGGAAACGACAAGCGTCGGCAGGTACCTGATTCAGCGGCTCGATACCCTGGGGGTGAAGCACGTCTTCGGAGTTCCCGGCGATTACGTGCTGCGGTTCTACGACATGCTGGTGGACAGCCCCCTCGAAGTCATCGGCACCTGCAGCGAAGCGGGCGCCGGGTTCGCCGCCGACGCCTACGCCCGCGTCAACGGCCTCGGGGTGCTGTGCGTCACCTACTGCGTGGGCGGGTTCAACACGCTCAACGCCGTGGCCGGCGCCTACGCCGAGAAATCGCCCGTGGTGGTCGTCAGCGGCGCCCCCGGCCTGGGCGAGCGTCGGCGAACGCCCCTGCTGCACCACTGCGTCCGCGAATTCAGCACCCAACGCGCCATCTACGAGCGGGTCACCGCCGCCGCCGTCGCCATCGAAGACCCCGAGACCGCCCCCGACGACATCGACGCCGCCTTGCGGGCCTGCATACAGCAGAAGCGTCCCGTCTACATCGAACTGCCGCGCGACATCGTGGATCGCCGCTGCGCCGCCCCCGGCCGGTTCCGAGGCGAGCGCGAAGAGAGCGACCCCGAGGTCCTCAAGGAAGCCATCGACGAGGCCGCCGAGATGCTGCGCGCCGCCAAGCGCCCCGTCATCCTCGGCGGCGTCGAGATCCACCGCTACAAGCTTCAGGAGCCCTTCCTGCGCCTCGTCGAGCATTCGGGCTTCCCCGTGGCCACCAACCTATTGGGGAAGTCGGTCATCGGCGAGCGACACCCCCAGTTCATCGGCGTGTACGAGGGCGCCATGGGTTCCGACTACACGCGGCGCATCGTCGAAAACTCCGACTGCCTCCTCATCCTCGGCGCCTTCCTCACCGACATCGACCTCGGCATTTTCACCGCCAAACTCGACATGTCGCGCACCATCCACGCCCTCGCCGACCGCATCGGCGTCAAGCGCCATGCCTACGAAGACATCGTGCTCAAGGATTTCATCGAAGGGCTGACCCGCGTCAACCTCGGCAAGCACCGGAAGGCCCCCGTGCCCCCGCGTCCCAAGGAGCGGTCCTACACGGCGCGCCCGCGGAAAGCCGTTACCGTCAAGCGCTTCTTTCATCGGATCAACGAGGCCCTCGAACCGAACACGGTGGTCATCTGCGACATCGGCGACAGCCTCTTCGGCGCGTCGGGCCTCACCCTGCACCGCCACACCGAGTTCATCAGCCCGTCCTACTACACGTCCATGGGCTTCGGCGTGCCCGCGGCCATCGGGGCCCAGGTCCGCAACCGGCGCCTGCGGCCTTTTGTCTTCGTCGGCGACGGCGCCTTCCAGATGACGGGGTACGAGCTGTCGACCATCGCGCGGCTCGGCCTCAATCCGGTCGTGTTCGTCCTCAACAACAAGGGCTATACCACGGAGCGATTCATCAGCGACGGGCCTTACAACGACATCCACGACTGGGCCTACCACCGCTGGCCCGACATCGTCGGCCGCGGCTGGGGCGCCGAGGTCCGCACCGAGGGCGACCTCGAATCCGTCCTCGCCCAAACGAAAGAGCGCGACGAAGAGTTCGCCATCGTTAATGTCCACCTCGATCCCTACGACGCCTCCGAGGCCCTCGAACGCCTCGGAAAGCGTCTCAGCACCCAGGTAAGCCGCAAGAAGGCCGCCGCCACGGTCGAAAGCTGAGCGAACCGAATCGAAGCAAAGGAACGGACCCCGATCCCATGTATCCCCACTGGAAGAAGCAACCCGAAACCGAACACGACTGGTTCCAGGCCCTGGCCGACCTCGCCCGATACCTGCGGGGGCCCGAAGGGTGCCCCTGGGACCGCGAGCAGACTGCCCGCGATTTCGCCGCCTTCGCCCGCGAGGAGGCCGACGAGCTCAACCAGGCCTTCGACGGCGAAAACAGCGACATCGAGGAGGAGTGGGGGGACACCCTGTTCAATTTGCTGGCGACCGCCGCGGCCGCCGAGGCCGAGGACCGCTTCTCGCTCGAAAGCGCGTTGCGTCGGGCCCACGAAAAAATGATCCGGCGCCACGAGCACGTCTTCGGCGAGACGCGTGCCCGGACGCCGGAGGAAGCCATCGCGATGTGGAACCGCATCAAGGAGCAGGAGCGGGACCGGCCGTAGACTCCGTCCTCAGATCAGGCCGGCGGCCTCGAGTCCCTTGGCGAAGGCCTGCTTCTCGACCTCGCGGAGGGGACGTTGCGGCGGACGGACGTGGCCGGCGTCGAAGCCCATGAGCCGCAGCCCTTCCTTGTAGTAGGCCACCATGGCGCCGTAGTGGTACAACCCGCAGGCCTGGGTCAGCATGGTCTGGGCGGCCCAGGCCGCTTCGAGGTTGCGCTTCTTCACGTTGTTGAAGATGTCCAGGAACAGGTTGGGGACCACGTTGGCCGTGCTCGACACCGATCCGTTCGCCCCCGACAACAGGGCCGCGTAGGTGTATTCGTCGACGCCGTTGATCACGTTGAACCCCTCGGGTTTGCCCGCCAGGATGGCGCCGAGGGCGGCCATGCTGCCGCCGCTGTCCTTCATGCCGACGATGTTTTCCACGTCCCGGGCCAGCTCGAGCACCAGGTCGGGCGTGAGCACGTTCTTGGCGCAGCCCGGAATGTTGTACAGCAGGACGGGATAGCCCGGCACCGCCGCCGCCACGGCCCGAAAGTGGGCCTTCAACGACTCGGCGTCGAGGGTGTAGAAGCCGGGGGTCACCACGCCCGCGGCCGCGGCGCCCGCCTCCTGCGCATGGCGCGTGAGGTCGATGGTGGTGGCCGTGTCGAAGGCGCCCGTATGGGCCACTATCTTGATCCGGTCGCCCGCCTCCGCCACCAGCTCTTCGACCAGGCGCTTGCGCTCTTCCACGGTCATGAGTATGCCCTCGCCCGTGGTGCCGCAGGCAAACACGCCGTGAACGCCCTGGTCCGCCAGCCGTACCGCCAGCGCCCGCGCCTTGTCGTAGTCTACCGACCGTCCTCCTTCGGTGAAGGGCGTCAGGATGGCAGGAATCACACCCTCGATATGGAATGACATGGTCTCTCCCTCGCTTGCGCCGGCGGGACCGGCCGTTCTGCGGCAACACAGGGACTCCCCGCGAAGAACAGCAGGAAATGCGCATCTCCGAAGGTTGCGGCGAGCCCTACACGACGTCGACATCATACAGGCTCGAAGGGCCCGGGTCCAGCCGAGTCCGGCGCCGCCCCCGCGTGGCGGCGCCCCCGAAGGCAGCGAATGGGGAGGGGGACGGCGCGGTCTCCCTCCCCGTCGGGTCCGCTAGTACGACAGGCGCGTCGGGCCCGAGTGCAGTTCCGCGCTGCGGACGGTGGTGCGGTCCCACACGCCTTCTTCGACCGATACGGTGCCCATGAGGGTAATGGTGTGCCGTTGGTCGTCCTGGACCATCGAGAATTGACAGGTCCCGTCCTTGAACGTGGGAGGGTCGGGTACGATCCAGCCGCGGGCAATCTTCCCGCCGGACCAGAGACTGATGCGGTAACTGACGGACATGAGCAAAGGCTCCTCTCTACGGTCAAAGCAAAGGGGCACTCTCATCGCCGCCAGTATAGCACGAGGCCGAAGTCGGCTCGCCCGCCCCCGCCCACGCGCGTGCCCCGTCTGGTCGCTTCAGCGGGCGGATTCGCGCAGGGTCCGGTGCGCCCGGGCCGCCTCGAGTAGGAGAGCCTCCAATTGGGCGTAGTAGTCGGCTTCAGAGAGCTCGGCCTTCCGCGCTTTGAGGGCTTCCACCGCATCGAGGGCCCGCTGATACGCGTCGATGAGCTCGCCGGGCACGTGCGACGGGAACGCGTAGTCTTTGAGGTACACGGTCCGCGCCAGGGCGCCGTCCGCCGCCTTTCCCTCTTCGGCGGGCTCCGCGTCGATGGGGAGGCGCATGCCGAGGCCGTCGCCGTTGTCGTCGAGCAGGGCGTGCTCGGTGGCGATGAGCCCCTGGCTCGTATACCCCGCCGCCGTGAGCACGGAGGCCTGGGTGCAGGCCTCCAGAACCGAGATGCGCCCGTCGCGATCCAGGTCGGCCGAGTTGTCTTCCAACGCTTCCACAAACGCGCCCATGAAGGCCGTGGCGTTTCGTTCCTCCACGTCCTTGGTGGCGGTGCAGACGATGCGGCCGGGGCCGCTGAGGACGTTGATGAATCCCGCACTCGCCGAGGCGGCCTGGATGACGGCGCAGCGCTCAACCGGCAACGCATCGAGCCACGCCTTGAGCTCTTCCGCGCTGAGGTCGGGTCCCGGGAGATTGAGCTTCGACACGCCCGCCCGGTGGCTCCCGTGTCCGATGAGGTAGACGAAGACGTCGGTCTCGGGCCCTACCCGTTGCGCCAGCTCCGCGAATCCGGCCCGGAGGGATTCGAGCGTCGAGGGCTGGGCGCCGTCCGCTCCCGATTCGGTGTAAAGCTGCACGCCACAGGCGTCATCTCCGGAATAGGACAGCAGGATCGTCCGGAGCCGTTGTCCCCAGTCCTCGAACTTCTCCTCGTATTCCGGTTCGCCGCCGATGCCGCAGACGATGACGTGGACCGTCTCGCCGCGACACATCGCCGGCGCCGTCAGAATAGCCGCCGCCAGAATGCATGCGAACCGAATCATGCTTGCCCTTTCTTGCGGCGCAGATACCATTCCGCCGAGAGCAGGACCGTGAGCAGGACCAGGAAAGGCGGCCAATGCCACAGCCGCCACCGTTCCAGCTCCGCGTTCGGCACTTCGAGGTCTCGCACGGGGATGTAGTCGGCCAGTTGCTCGAGCTCGTTCAGTTCGAAGTGGCGGCCTCCGGTGGCCTCGGCCAGGCGACGCAGAAACACCGGGTTGTACTGGGCGTTCCGGTACTCGCGCAGGTCGGGCACCACCGTCAACCGCTCGTCCAGCGCGCCCACCACCGCGCCTGTCTCGTCGACGGCCGACAACGACACCGCATAAGACCCCGCCCCTTCCGGCACGAAGCGGCTGGTGTACACCCCGGCCTCGCGGAGGGATTCCTCGACCTCGAGGACCTGCGACTCGCCGCCCGGGGTCGTCATCCGCACCTCCAGGCGCAGACCTTCCCGAGGCACAAACCGCGCATCGCGGACCACGAACTCGAGGTCCGCCGGCTCGCCCGCGGGGTACTCCTCGGATTTCGCCCGAAGCGCCACGGGTTCCGGCACCCCCTCCACGAGGCTGCGGGTGATCTGGCGCCAGAGCCGGTCGAAGCGGGAGTCCTCTTCCGGCTCCCGCATGTGCCAGGGCCAGGTCTGGCCCGTGGCAAGGACCGCACACCGCCCCTCGCCGTAGGGCTGAATGGCGAAGAAAGGCTGTCCGTCGGATTCCGAATCCGGTGCCGAGACCGTGGCCATCACCGATGCGCCCGCCCGCGTCAACGTGAACCGGTTGAGTCCGAAGAGGCCCAGGAGGCCCTCCCACATCTCCCGGTTCCGCTCGGGCGAGGGGTCCAGCACCCAGGCCCCGTTGTGAACGCCTTCCTCCGTCGGCCGGACCTCGAAGGGCTGGGTCGTTGCCTCGAAACGCGCGCCCGGGCGCGTGGCCCGCAGTACCACCGGGAGCATGCCGTCGATGACGGTGTTGCCAAAGCCGCCCTCGGCGAAGGACCGCGGCCCGCCCAGGAGCAGGAGGGTGCCGCCCCGTTTCAAGACAAAGGCGCGGGTCAGCTCGAGCTGGGCCGACGAGAAAAAGTTGTGTTCGATATCGCCCCAGATCACCAGGTGGAAACCGAAGAGGTCCTCCGGCTGGTCCGGGTATCCCGTGGTCAGTTCCGAGCCGTCGGGGCCCAGGCGCAGGAAGACCGCCTCATCGTAGCGCGGCTGATCCGGCAGGGAGTCGTCGAACCCCTGGAAGAGGGGATTGGTCATGCTCGACCCGGACCCGCGAAAGACGAAGGTCTTCTCGGCCCGCGAGATCCGGACCAGGCTGGTGACGCGGAGCTGCTTGTCGGCCTCGAGGGCCCGGCGGTAGAACTTGTTCTCCCAGGTGGGGCTGCCCGTGAGATAAAGGATGCGGTACTCCTTGTCGCGGTTGTCCACCAGAAAGGCGCGGCGGTTGTTTTCCTCGACCCGGTCCCGGGACGGCAGGGCGCCGGTCTCCTTGTCCGCGTTGCGGTGGCGCACCCGGGCTTCGTAGGCGATCCACTCCTTGCGCGTGGGGACGAACTCGAGCCGGGCCTCGTGGACGGCTTCTGATCCCGAGGCCTGAAACTCCTCCGACGCCACCACCCGGCCCTGGTCCAGGATCTCCGCCACCAGCGGTTCTTTGTCGAGCCCGGAAGCCTCGGCCCGTACCGTGGCCACCACGGGGCTCTTGTCGAAGTTCGACCGCTTGACGGACAGGCCGGCCAGCTCCACGTCGCGCCACGCCTCGGCCGTGCCCACGCCCACCGTGAAGACGGGCACGCCCCGGGCCGCGACCCGCTCGATCGCCTCTTCGCCCGTCGGCTGCGGCACTCCGTCGGAGAACAGGACCACCGCCGCCACTTCGGCGCCGGCGAGGTCGCTCAGGGCGCCGTCGACGGCCGAGAAGGGGTCCGACACCGGCTGATCGAAGGCCAGCGCTTCCACGGCGTCCAGCCGCTCCACGCCCAGGCCGAACCCGTACCGAACCACGGGGAACCGGGCCCGGATCCGCTCTTCTGCGTCTGCGCCCGCGTCGCGATAGGCCTGCTGAAGCCGCTCGCCCCGCGATGCGCCGTCGCCTCCCGCAATGCGCATGCTCATCGAGTCGTCGAACAGCAGCGCCACCATCTGCTCGCCGGGCTGCACGCGGCGTCCCACGAGGCTGGGATCGAGCAACAGGAACAGGGTCAGCGCCACCGCCCCGGCCCGCAGGGTCGTCAGGACAACGCGGTCCTTCCTTCGCACCCGCGCGCCGAGGCGGCGCCACGCATAGATTCCCGCCGCCGCCGTGGCCAGGCACAGCAGGATTACCGCCGGGATCCATCCGAGGGCACCGAAGGCGAAGTGGAGCCCCGTGACGCCCGCCCCGTCCGTACCGGTTACATACGACTGAAGAAAACGTTCGATCACGAGCGAGCGGCCTCGGCCTCGGACAATGCCCGGAAGTACTCGGCGACTTCATCCTGGTATTGCGGAGGCACGCCCACGCGCGGATCCAGGACGAATTCCTTTTCCTGAAGAAGCTCCTGCAGACGGCGGTCGATCTCCGCGGCCGCCTCTTCGACCGGCGCTGCCACGCGCTCGAGGAATCCCTCGTACTTGGGCGCCACGCCCGAGCCGCGGTAGTCGCGCCGCATCTCGTTGATCGCCTCGCGGGCCCGGGCCAGACGCTGCTGCGGCGTGACCTCCTCGGCTCGGCCCGCTTCCACGGGCGTCTCGGGCAGGAGGTCCTCCGCGTTCCGGATCGCCTCCAGCCAGCGACCGTAATCGGACTCCACGAACTGCTCGATGTCGTCCGGCCCGTAGTAGCCGCCGTATCCGCGGCCCGATCCGTCCCGTTGCGCCCGATCGCGCCGGCCGCCCGGACCGCCGCCTCCGCCTTCGCGCGGTTCTTCCCCGGGCCGCTCGCCTCCGCCCGCCTCGGCACGCGTCTCCTCGGGATTGTCCTGAGGCTGTCCCGCCGCGCCGGACCGACCCGGCTCGCCCGGCGATTCCGTCTGCTCCGACGGCGACTGCGATCCTCCGGCGTTGTTCTCCGGCGTGGCCTCGTTCTGCGGCGTGGCTTCTCCTTCCTCTCCCGGACGCGGTTCTGCCGACGCTTCGCCGGCTTCTCCGTTTTCCGGGGATTCCGCCGCGCCGGGCCGGTCGGCCGGCGGCTCGAGCACGTTCTGCAACTGCCGCAGGGCGAGGCGCAGCGAATCCACCTCGTCCTCCACGAGGAGGTCTTCCACCTCCTCAAGCCGCCGCTGCGCCGTCTGGAGTTCCTCCAGCACCTTTGCCTCGCGCTCCAACGCGGCATCCCAGATGCCGTGATTCACCAGCGGCTCCGTCTCGCGCATGTTGTCGAGCAGCCCCGTGCCGCTCGTCTCCCGAAGCCAGTCGTTGAGCTTCCGGGCTACGAGGCTTTGGTTCTGCTGCGCGCCCTGCGCCAGCTCGCCGGCGTTTTCCATCAGATCCCGGAGGTCGTCGGCGACCTGGGTCTTTTCCTCCAGCACGTTGTCCTGTTCTTCCCGTTGGTCCGCCAGATCGTCCAGGGCCTGGCTCCGTTCCCGTTCCTTGAGCCGTTCGAGCCGGTCCAGGATCGACTCCTGCCGTTCCTCCAGTTGGGCCATTCGCTCCCTCAGCTCCCGCAGGCCCGCCGCCGTCGCCGCGCCCGACAAACCGGCCATTTCGCGCCGCGTCTCTTCCAGCGCGTCCGTGGCGCGGCTGCCGGCGGCTCGCGCCTGCTGCAGGCGCTCCTCGCGCACCTCCTCGAGGCTGCGGTTCATCTCGCGCCGCGCCTGCTCGAGGCCCTGGCGCGCGTCCCGGGCCTGCTCGGGGTCCAGGTTGCCCGACGCCATCTCCGCGGCGAGTTCGTCGAGCCGCTCGAGGTTGCGTTCGAGCTCCTCTTCAAGCCGCTTGAGCCGCCGCTCGAGTTCCCTCCGCTCTTCCTCCGTCTCGGCCTTCTGAAGCTCCGAAATCAGGCGCGCCATCTCGTCGTTGGCCACCTGCTGGCGCTGGGTCAGCTCTTCCAGCGACTGCCGCGCCTGTTCCGTCGCCTCTTGTCCGGGCGGACGCGTGGTCTGTTCTTCTTCATAGAAATTGCGGTTGCGCGCCAGCTCGAGCCCCTGGATTTCGCGCCGATTGCCGCTCGAGCCTTGTCCGCCCTGCCCCGAAGCGTTGGCCTGCGCCTGCTGGATCGAGCTGCGTTCCGGTTCGAGCTTTTTCAACAGGCTGTAGGCCTCCTGCTCGTGAACCATCGCCTCCGACAGGGGTCCCGCCGGCTCGGGCCATTCCGCCCGCTTCAAAGCCTCGACGGCGCTCTCCTGCGCCCGCACCAGGCGTTGCTGCAGATCGTCGGCCTCCGGCGGCCCTTCGCCCGCAGGTCCGCCCGGCGCGAAGAGGGGATGGGCGCCGCCCTCTTCCGATTGACCGTTTTCCAACAGCGCCGTCTGGGCGTCCACGATCTTGTTTCGGTTCTCGTAGAATTCCGCCCGGTCCATCTCGCCCGCCCGGCGTCGCAGGTTCCACGTGGCGATGAGGATCTCCCGCTGCCCCATGGTCGATTCCGAGCCGCCCGCGCCGCCCATCTGCTGCTGACCGGCGCCCGCGTTCGAGATGGCCTCCTCGAAGGTCCGCTGGAAAGGCCGCACCTCGAGGAAGTAAGG
The DNA here is from genome assembly GCA_964452795.1 of uncultured Nitrospiraceae bacterium. GTDB lineage: Bacteria > Hydrogenedentota > Hydrogenedentia > Hydrogenedentales > SLHB01 > CAYVOE01. Next base: position 329 of record CAYVOE010000143.1, on the reverse strand, counting down.
ATCCCCCAGGGTCTCGTAGGGATCGCGGTCGGGCTTCTGATCGGCGGTCCACACCGTCCAGGTCACCAGGTCGCCCGGGGCGAGGCCGAGATCCTCGAGCATGAGCAGGTGCTCCCCGTGGGCCGCCGTGGGCGCGGCCTCGTCGCTCGACGCACTGTCCGCCAGGGTCACCCGCACCGGATCCCGACCCGCCACTTCGTACTGGATCCCCACCGCCGCCACGCCGAAGTCGTCCTTCACCTCCACCGCGAAGGGAATCTCTTCCACGGGCGTCACTTCGTCGTCGCCCCGGGGAAATGCGATCCGTACCTCCGGCGCCTTGTCCTTCA
>CAYVOE010000142.1:0-11184 GCA_964452795.1 uncultured Nitrospiraceae bacterium | reverse complement strand
GCCCGATGGGGACGCGCGTCCACATGCCCGTGTAGCCCACGGCCCGGGGCGACACGTCCAGGGTCATCACTTCGCCGCCCGCGTGCACCGTCTCGGCGGCGGCGAGGGTAAAGGTGTCGATGAGGCGCTGCACCTCGCCGCGGCTGTGCACGAGGGGTTTGCCGGCCTCGATGCAGAGGATCAGCGCCAGTTCGTCGGCCCGTTCCTTGAACCGCGCCGCGCAGTGCTCGAGGATTTCGCGGCGCCGGTAGGCGGGCAGGCGTCGCAGGGCGTCGGCGGCGTCGACCGCGCGGCCGATGGCGGCGTTGATGGCCGCTGCGTCCGCCAGGGCCACGCGCGTGGCGACGTCGCCCGAATACTTGTCGTGCACCTCGAGGTCTTCGTTGGGCGCGACGGGGCGGTTGGCCAGATAATAGGGGTAGGAATCGCGCAGCATGGGGAGGTCTCCTTCACGGGACGGGTAGCGTGCGGTCCCAGGATAGCACCCCCGTCCGGTCGATGTGAAGGGCAACCCGCCGGTCCCGGCCGACGGCGTTTCCTCGATTACCTTTTCGCGGCGAGGACCTTGTCGGCCTCTTTCTTGAGGTCGAGGGCGGCCTGGCGGCCGGTTTTGAGGCCCGACAACACGGCGGCCTCGGCGCCTTCAATCACCTCGCGCACCTGCTGCCAGCCCACGAGGTTCGGCTCGGACCGGGCGAAGGGGAGGCAGTCGAAAGCGGCGCGGTTGTATTTCCACTCCGCCCAGAAGGCCTGCATGCGGGGGTCTTCGGCCGCCGACTTGCGGATGGGCACGTAGCCCGAGCCCAGGGACCAGCGAACGGCCACGTCGGGCGACGTGAAGTGCTTGATGAACTGCCACGCCACGCGCTGCTGTTCCGGTGTGGTGTTGAAGATGCACACGTTCGGCCCGTACAGCACGGTGCGGGGGTTGTCGGGGTCGGCCTGAGGGATGGGGGCGATGCCCCAACCTTCCGTCGAGCCTTCCATGACCCGGAGGATGCTGGTCCGGCTCGAACTGGACCGCAGAAAGAAGGCGATCTGGTCCTGGGCGAAGGCGGCCTCGTCGTCGTAGGTGCGGGCGGGAATGACGTAGCACAGCTTCTCTTTGGCCAGGGTCTCGAGGAGCTCGAAGACGCGGATGCTCTCGGGCGAATCGAAGAGCGTGGTCGATCCGTCCACCACCTCGCCGCCCATGCTGTAGATCATGCCGTCGATGGTCGACGCGTCCACGTTGATGGCGTAGGCGAACTTGCCGGTGCGCGCCTTGACCTGGCGGCACTGCTCGAGGAACTCGTCCCAGGTGCGGGGCGGCGCGGCGATGCCCGCTTCCCGCAGCACGTCCTCGTTGAAATACATCATGAGGACGCTCTTGCAGAAGGGGAACGAGTACATGCGGTTGTCGAACTGGGGATAGCGGTTGATCTCGATGACCCCGGGGAAGAAATCCTCGAGCTCCTCCGCCGTGTAGCCCAGCTCGGGGTCGTTGACGAAATCGTCCAGCGGCGCCACGGCCCCCGACTGGATGTATACCGACGTCATGCTCTCGTAGGACGCCGCGAGGGCGGGCAGCTTCCCCGCCACGATGCTGGCCGTGACCTTGCGGAAAATGTCGGAATACCCCCCCGTGTACTCGGGCACAACGGGCAGTCCGGTACGGTCCTCGTTGAACTCCTGTGCGATGATGCGCAGCAGGTCTGCCGTCTCGGTGGTCTGGCGGTCCCAGAACACGGCGGCGTCGGGGTTGATGGGCTCGAACTGTCTCGCGGCGGGGACGCCGGCGTCGTCGTTGTTGCCCGGCGCCTTCGGGACGCACCCCGAGGCCCCTGCGACGAGAATCGCCAGCGAGACGAGGGTATGGAGACGTGGCATGACGGATTACCCTTTGATTCCGGCCCCCAGGGAGCCTTCGAGGAAGTGCCGCTGCGCGGCGAAGTATAGCGCGACCGTCGGCAGGATGACAATGGTGGCCGCGCACATCAGCAGATTGACCCGTACGCCCTCGGCCCCGTAGAACCGCGTCAACCCGACCTGGACCACGGCCATGTCGTCGGAGGCCGTCACCACCAGGGGCCACAACAAGGCGTTGTAGCTGCCCAGGAAGGCGAAGAGGGCCACGGTAACCACGGCGGGCTTCACCAGGGGCGCCGCAATATACGCGAGAAAGCGGAGATGCCCGCAGCCGTCCACCTTGGCGGCGTCGAAATAGTCGGCGGGCAGGCCCCGGAAGGCCTGGCGCATCAGGAAGATCGAGAAGGCGTTGGCGCACCACGGCACGATGAGGGCCGGGTAGGTGTTGTACCAGCCCAGAAGGTGGATCAGGACGTAGTTGGGGATGAGCGTGGCTTCGAAGGGGATCATCATGGTGGCCAGGACCAGGCCGAAGAGAATCCCCGACCCGGGGAAGCGCAGCCGCGCAAAGGCATAGCCCGCCGTAAGGGCCGTGAAGACCACCGCCGCCGTCACCGTGAACGACACCAGGAACGAGTTGTAGAAATACCGTCCGAAAGGGGCGGCCTGGAAGGTCTCGGCGAAGTTCCCCCATTCCCACGACTCCGGCAGCAGGTCCAGCCCGGGACGCGCGGCCTGGGAGTAGGGCTTGACGGCGGTCGAGACCATCCACACGAAGGGGAAGGTGGTGAGGACGGCCCCGGCGGCCAGCAACAGGACGACGACGGCGCGGCGGATCATTCGTAGTGCACCCGGCGGCCGAGGTAGCGCCACTGCACCACCGTCAGCGCCACGATGGCCAGGCACAGCAGCACCGCCGACGCGGCCCCGAACCCGAGGTCCTGCTGCTCGTAGAAACTCTGGTAAATGAGCATTGTCAGGTTGCGCGTGGTGTACTGGAGCCGGGCGGCGTTGTCGCCCGTGAGAGTGTAGATGCTGTTGAATGCCTGGAACGACCGGATCACGCTCACCACCAGGAGGAAGAACACCGTGGGCGACAGGAGAGGCAGGATCACCCGGGTCACGGTCTGGCGCCCGTTGGCGCCGTCCATGGTCGCCGCCTCGATCAGCTCTCGCGGAATGGCGCTCAGGCCCGCCAGAAACACCACGATCATGAACCCGCTCGAGTGCCAGATGTCGAAGAGGATGACCACGAGGAGCGCCACGCTGGGACCCGAGGTCGGCGGCAGGTGGCCTCCCGACAGGTAGTAAAACAGCCCCCGCGGCTCGAGCAGCCACTGGGGCCACTCGCCGGGGTCCATGCCCAGGTAGGCGAGGGCGGCGTTCACCAGGCCGTACTGCGGATTGAACAGGGCCCGCCACACCGTGGCCGCGGCCACCGCCGACGTCACGTAAGGCAGGAAGTACAGGGTCCGGAACAGGCCCCGTCCCCAGGCCACGCGAAAGAGCATGTAGGCGATGAGGAAGCTGACGACGAGTGCCGGCGGCACCGTGCCCACGGTGTAGTACACCGTCACCACCAAGCTCTGGTAGAAACCCGAGCCGGGGTCGCCCAGCGCCCGAATGTAGTTCCCCGCCCCGATAAAGGCCTCGCGGCTGAAGAGGCTCATGTAGAACGCCGCGAAGAGGGGGAGGATGCCGAAGAGTCCGAGGATGACCAGCGCCGGCGACAGCAGCACCGCCGCCGTGGGAATGTCGCCCAGGCGGGAGGCCCGCGCCCGGTCCAGCACGTCGTCGAGCCGCTCGAGCGCCGTGTCGAACAGGCGCAGGGGCAGCGACGCCAGGGTCGCCGACAGGGTGGCGCCTTCGGGTACGCTTACACTCTTGCTTGGCACGCGCCGCTGACCCTCGATGGTTCTCGGCAAAGAACCCGCTTCTCGGCCCCACCCCGTCCGATCCGTCGAATGCGACCTTCGCACGACGTTCGGGCATTCGGCGTAGAATGTATCGTCGCCGCCGGCGAAATGTCAACGGCCGGCGCGCCGTTCGCTACGATTCTCGGGCAATATCGGCGAATTGTGCGGCGACTTCACCTTTGCGCACCTTGCCGGTGGCGGTCTTGGGCAACTGGTCGACGAACCGGACGAAGCGCGGGCACTTGTACGACGCGAGATTCTCGTGGCAGAAGTCGACGATCTCCCGCTCGGTCAGGGAATGTCCCTCGGCGGTCTTCACCACGGCCAGCACCTCCTGGCCCCAGCGCTCTTCCTCGACGCCCACCACGCAGCATTCCTCGACCCCCGGGATCCGGGCGATCACGTTCTCCACCTGCTGGGGATAGATGTTCTGCCCCCCGCGGATGATGAGGTCCTTCACCCGGCCCACGATGTAGAGATAGCCGTCCTCGTCGTAGCGGCCCAGGTCGCCCGTGCGCAGCCATCCGCCCTGAAGCACCTCCGCCGTGGCTTCGGGGTTCTTGTAGTACCCCTTCATGACGCAGGGCCCGCCGACCCAGATCTCGCCGATCTCGCCCACGGGCGCGTCGACGCCGTCCTCGCCGACGATGCGGATGGGCGTGTGCATCAGGGGCGAGCCGACGGAGTTCCACTTGATGGGGAAGGAGGGGTCGGCCACGGCGCTGGCGCAGGTGGCCTCGCTCAGACCGTATCCCATGATCAGGGGGCGCTTGAGCACGCGCTGGGTGGCCCGATAGGTCTCCTCGGGCAGCGGCGCCGCCCCGGAAGCGAAACACCGGATCGAGCTGACGTCAAAGCTTTCGGCCTTGGCCATGCGGCAGATCACGTTGTAGATGGTGGGGACGGCGCTCATGATGGTGGCCCGATACTTCTCGATGGCGGGCAGGATGGCGAAGGGATTGAACTTCTGCATCAGCACGGTGCTGGCGCCGGCCATCATGGGCGTGAGCACGGACGTCACCTGGGCGTTCACATGGAACAGGGACAATACCAGCAGAAACCGGTCCCGTTCCTGCATATCGAGCACCTTGACCAGCATGCGGGCGTTCCAGATGTAGTTGCCGTGGGTCAGGATCACGCCCTTGGGCAGGCCCGTGGTGCCCGACGTGTAGATGAGGGCCGCGTCGTCTTCCGGACCGGCCGCGATATCCGGGGCGGACTCCACCGGCTCGAGCAGGGCCGAAAACGATTCCGCCCCTTCCGGCGCGTCGCCCAGCACGAAGACCCGCTTCAGGTGGGGCGCCATCTCGCGGATCTTCGGCAGCAACGGCGCGAAGTCCGGAATGGTGATGAGCGTTTCCGCCTCGGAATTGCCCGCGATGTAGGCGATCTCGTCGGGTTTCAGCGTGGGGTTGACCGGCACGGTGACGGCCCCGATGCGGCCCGCCCCGAGGAACACGTAGAGGAACTCCATGCAGTTCCCCATGAGCAAGACGATCTTGTCGCCCGAACCGATCCCCCGTTCGGCCAGCCGGGCCGCCACGTCGCGGCAGCGACGATGGATTTCGCCGTAGCTGTATTCCCGGTCCTCGCAGAGTATGAATGTGCGGTCGCCGTGCTCGCTCGCACGGGTCTCCAGCAATTGGGTAATGGTCACGCGTGTCTCCCCTGTCGGGCGGCCGCCGACATTGCGCCGCCTCGAAGGCGCCCAGAGCCCATCGACGCCGGCGATCCCCGCCGCGCCACAATCGGGCATTGTAAATGGACCGTCGAAAGGCGTCAATCCGCGTTTCAACGGGTTCGGACCGAGACCCGACCCCGCGGCGTTGGTCACCGGCCGGAGGACCGTGCTACCATGGACGGGGCCGTCGCACAACAGGGAAAGGTGCTGCGATTCCCTGCTTCGCGCCCGGATCCGGGACGAAGCTGTGCCGCGACGGGGACGATGAACGAAAGGGGGATGCCGATGTTGCGAATCGCGGGGTTCTTGCTGTGGGGATGCCTGTTTTCGATGCTGGCCGCGTCGTGCCGCACGACGCCGACCGAACCCCAGGCGCCGGAGGCACAGGGTAAGGCTATGAATACGACTTCCGCCGAGGATTGGGTCCTGCTCCCGCGGCCGCGGCAGATGGAGATCACCGGCATGTTCCGCCTGTCGCAGTGGGGGGCGCCGTCATTCCACGGCGACGTCTCGGCCGAGACGAGGAACGAGCTCGCCCAGGCCCTCGAGGGCTTCCCCTTGGACCGAGAGGACGGAGGTTCTACGAGCTCCGCCGTTCCCGTCCGCATCGCGGTGGATCCCGCGGAGGTGCCCCATGCGCAGGGATACACCATCACCCTCTCGGGTCCGGGAAGCGGCGACACGCCGGGACTCCGCGTGGCGGCCCACGACGACGACGGCCTGCACTACGCCGCCCTGACCCTGAAACAACTGGCCGGTCAGGCGCAGAAGAACCGGGCCGTTCCCGCGTGCCGCATCGTCGACTGGCCCGATTTCCCGAACCGAGGCGTGATGCTCGACGTCGCCCGCGACAAAGTCCCCGAGATGAAGACGCTCTACGAGCTGGTCGACATGCTGGCCTCGTGGAAGTACAACCAGCTCCAGCTCTACACCGAGCATTCCTTCGCCTACAAGGGCCATCACGTGGTCTGGGAAGACGCGTCGCCCATGACGCCGGCCCAGGTTCGCGACCTCGATGCCTATTGCCGCGCCCGCCGGATCCAGCTTGTGCCGAACCAGAACTCCTTCGGCCACATGGACCGGTGGCTCCGCCATCCCGAGTACGCCCACCTCGCCGAGACGCCCAACGGAAGCGACCTGTGTCCCGTCGACCCCGGCTCCATCGAACTGCTCCGCAGCATGTACACCTTCATGCTGCCGAACTTCTCGAGCCCCTACTTCAACGTCGGCTGCGACGAGACCTGGACCCTCGGCAAGGGGCGCAGCGCGGCCGCCGTGGAGGAGCGCGGCGTTGGCCGGGTTTATCTCGATTTCCTCCTGCAGATCCACCAACTGGTGACGTCTCAGGGGAAGACCATGATGTTCTGGGCCGACATCATCAACAACCACCCCGACCTCATTCCCGAGTTGCCCAAAGACATCGTGGCCATGGAATGGGGCTATGAAGCGGGCCACCCCTACCCCGAGCACACCCGGCGGTTCGCCGAGAACGGAGTCCGCTTCTACGTGGTGCCGGGCACGTCGTCGTGGAACTCGCTCCTGGGCCGCACCGACAACTCCCTCGCCAACCTCCGGGAGGCCGCCCTCTACGGCCGCGACAACGGCGGCGAAGGCTACCTCGTCACGGACTGGGGCGACGGCGGGCACTGGCAGTTCCTGCCCGCGTCGTACCTGCCCTATGCCTACGGCGCCGCCGTGAGCTGGTGCTACGACAGCAACCACGACATGGACATTGTCCGAGCCACCGACGTGTACGCCTTCCAGGACGAGGCCGGTGTCATGGCCCGGGCCGCCTACGACCTCGGCAACGCCTACAAGCAGACCGGCGTCGAGTTCGGCAACAACACCACGTTCTATATCGTGCTCCAACACTTCGCCAATCGGCCTCTGGAAGGCGGCGGGGTCGAGCGGCTCAAAGCCGAGGATCTCGAGAACACGGTCCGCTACATCGAAGAGTGCCGGGCGCGGTTGGACGGCGCGAAAATGAACCGTCCCGACGCCTCGCTCATCCTCGACGAATTCCGCATGAATGCCGCCCTCGCCGAGTTCGCCTGCCGCCTGGGCGCGGCCCGCATTCGGGCCGGCGGCGTGCCCCCGAGCCAGTTGTCTCCGGAGGTCCGAGCCGAGCTCACCGCCATGCTCGAGCCGCTCCTGCCCGAGTACCGCCAGCTCTGGCTGGCCCGCAACCGCAGCGGCGGCCTCAAGAACAGCGTCGGGGGCTTCCAGAACCTGCTCGCGCTTCTCAAGGGATGATTTCGCTGGACGGACAACGGACGGCCGACGGCGGGCGGCAATCCATCGATGGCTGATCGCTCGCGGCCCGAAAGAGGGGGATAGGATGAAAGCACCCATCGGTATCGGAGTGTTGAGTTTTGCCCACGGCCACGTCTCTCTGTACGCGGACGTGATGAAGGATTTCGACGACGTGCGCCTCGTGGCGGCCTACGACGACAACGAAGAGCGGGGGAGGGCCGTCTGCGTCCGCACGGGCATGCGCTTCAGTCCCCACGTCGAGGACGTCCTCGACGATCCCGACGTGCAGGCCGTCATGATCGGCAGCGAAACCAGCCGCCATGCCGAGCTGACCGTCGCCGCCGCCGAAGCGGGAAAGCACATCCTCCTGCAGAAACCCATGGCCCTGACGCTGGAAGACTGCGACCGCATGATCGCCGCCGCCGACAAGGCCGGCGTGGTGCTGGCCCTGGCGTTCCAGATGCGGCACGACCCCGCCAACATCAAGATGCGCGAGCTGGTCCAGTCGGGCGCCCTGGGCAAAGTGGGGGTGGTGCGGCGCCGCCACTGCATCGGCGTCCTCTTCATGGACTCCTTCATCAACGGACCCACCCGCTGGCACATCGAGGCCGACAAGAACAAGGGCATGTTCGCCGACGACGCGGCCCATCCCGCGGACTGGCTCCACTGGGTGATGGGCAAGCCCGTGAGCGTCATCGCCGAGATCGACAACGTCCTCACCAATGTGGCGCCCGACGACAACGGCATCGCCGTGTTCCGCTTCGCCGACGGCGCCATGGGCGAGATCTACAACAGCTCGACCGTGATGGCCGGCGAAAACACCACCGAGATCTACGGCGACAAGGGCTGCCTCATCCAGAGCTACGGCGACGGCCCGTCGTGTGGCGTCCCGCGCGTGCCCGAGGGGCCCGCCCTCAAGCTCTTCCGCCACGACACCCAGCAGTGGGAGGTTTTCGACATCCCCATTCCCGCCAGCCAGGGGGTGCGCATCGCCGCCGTGCCCCGGCCCTGGGTCGACAGTCTCATTAACGAGACGCCGCCCGCCGCCGACGGTCGCGACGGCCGCGTCGCCCTCGAGATGATGCTCGGCGCATACCGCTCCGCCGAGGAGGGCCGTCGCGTCACCTTCCCCCTCTAAAGTTAAAGGAGTATGAGCGGAGCCCCGCGGAAAATCGCCGCGCGGGCTCCGTTCTCCCATCATAGGCCCGGTTGGGTTACAATGGCGTCGGAAGTCACAGGGGAACTACGCTTGGGGGGAGCGCTCATGAGCAGGAAGCGTGCGCGAGACGTAATGACCCGGGAGACCTTGGCCGTCGACGCGGAAACGCCCATCTTCGACGCCGTCAAAATCCTCGTCGAGAACGGCATAAGCGGCCTTCCGGTGGTCGACAAGGACTTCAGCCTGGTGGGCATCCTCACCGAACAGGACGTGCTCACCCTTCTCCGCAACCGTCAGGGGCACGGCAAGACGGTGGCCGATTTCATGGCGCCCGACGTCATCGCCTTCGATCAGGACACCGACCTCATCGAGATCGGCGATTGCCTGGTCCGGCTGCGGATCCGCCGCGTACCCATTACCGCGGAAGGCCGCCTCGTGGGCGTCATCAGCCGCCACGACCTCATCCGCCTCATCCTCCAGAACGAGGGGATACTTCCCGCCGATCCGGAAGAAGGCGAAGACACGGAGTAGGCCCCCGCTGCGGCTGCTGCACGGTTGAAGCGGTACCCGGCGAAGGGTCAAGAGGGATATCCGGCGCGAACCCGACACGCCTGAGCACGGTCTCAGGGCGCGTTGAGAAAGGAACCCAGCACGTCGCGCTCGTCGTCGCGCAGGTCGAGGAAGCGTACGCCGAAGCGGGTGGCTCCGTCGGTCTGGGCCTGGGTCCAGCAGACCTTCCCCTTGCATTCAAGGGTCTGTCCGTCCGGCTCCAGGCGCAGGCGCACCATGACGGGGTCGCCGCGCTCGATCTGACGCGGCAGCACGAAGGCCGCCCCCTCCACCCCCATGTTGACCGTGATGGTTCGGGTCGGCATATCCTCTTCGTGGAAATGCAGCCAGGCAGGCACGGCCCCCTCCTGCCGAGCGAATCGTCTCTGATCGGTCCTTACGATATCCATCGACAAAACCTCCGATGTGGCTCGGAAGGTTGCGGATATTCGCGGAGAGTACACTCCCTCCGGCCGAAACCCCGGAACCGAAGCGGTTCCCTTATATACTAATTCTGCGCAAACACGGTGAAAAATGCAAGTTAGCCCGCCCCGTCCTATTGCGCCGCCTCCAACGCTTCTTCCCGTCGCCGATCCGACGCCGCCAACAGCGGCCCAACCGCCTCCGCAACCCGTTCCGCCAGAAGGGCATAGCCCTCGTCGTTGGGATGGATCTGGTCCGACATCCGGCGGGGGTTGCCCAGAATCCCTCGGAGCGCGTTCGATACGAGCAGGGCGCCGTGCCGTTCCGCAATCGCCTCGAAGCCGTCGAGAAAAGGGTCGGACCATACCCCGAACCGGCCGTGCACCAGGACCACCATAGCCCCGCGGTCCACGCAGGCCGCCACGATGCGGTCCAGGTTCTCAAACGTCTCCTCCCGCGGGATTTTCCGCAACAGGTCGTTGCCCCCCAGCCCCACGATGACCAGCCGCGGGTTCCAGCGCAGCACGTCCGACTCCAGGCGCGTCCATCCCGTGGCCGTGGTGTCGCCGTCCCGTCCCGCGTTGATCACGGGCCGACCCAGGAGCCCCTCGAGCAGGGCCGGGTAGTCCCGTCCGGGCGAAGCGCCGTACCCCCGGGTGATGCTGTCGCCGAAGCAGACGATGACCTCGCCGGGGGCGTCGAGGTTGGCGAAGCGGTCGTACCGGGGGCCGCATCCCCCCGCGACGGCCGCCGCCGCGATCAGCGCAAAGAGGAGCCGCCGACATCCGGCATGAACCGCGAGACCGGACTTGCCGATATATGGTCGGTCGGTGAAGATTCGGCGCATGGTGCAGCCCTTTTTCCTGCAATTTGTATCTGCTTGCGTTCCTGTCAATTCATTACTATAATCTAAATAGCGGAAGAGCAACCAACACCTGTGATCTGCTATGACGTCGAAGACTCTAGCCAAACAAGAGCGCGTCGTCGAGAGCGTGCGCCTTGGCCTTCACGGTGAGGCTGCGGTGGAGTTCGTTCACGCCAATGGGTACGCAATCACGGAGGCCGGTCTCTCACGCTATGTTCGGACCATGGGAGGCCTGGAAAGGATCCAGGAGTTGATCGAAGAAGGCAAGAGCAACATCGAGATACTCGAAGCCTTGGTCCCCGAGCGCTCCGTAGGCGAACTGAAGAAGAACGTCGTGCGCGGAGCGTCCCGGTCGCCCAACGTGGTCGAGGCCCTGCGCCCGGAGGACACGCCGCTCTACGAGACGGCCAAGATGACCGTCCACCTGCCGGCGGACCTCTACGAAGCCATACGACTGGCCGCCCGGGCCGAGGGCAAGACCCAGAACCAG
>CAYVOE010000141.1:0-11254 GCA_964452795.1 uncultured Nitrospiraceae bacterium | reverse complement strand
GCCGAGGTCGGACGGGTGGACATACTGGTCAACAACGCCGCCACCAACCCCTACATGGGTCCCGTGCTCGAGGCCGCGCCCGAGGCCTTCGACAAGACCTTCAACCTCAACGTACGGGGCTATTTCCTCATGTCCCAGGCGGCGGGCCGTCGTATGGCGGCCCGGAACCGCGGTTCCATCGTCAACATCGCCTCCATCGCCGGCCTCGCCGCCCTCCCGCTTCAGGGCGTCTACTCCATGACCAAGGCGGCGGTGATCATGATGACCCGCGTATTCGCGCGAGAGCTGGGATCGGCCGGCGTCCGCTGCAACGCCGTCTGTCCCGGGCTCACCGAGACGCGGTTCGCCCAGGCCCTCATCGAGAACGAGGAACTGCACCGCTCCATCGTCCAGACCACGGCCCTGGGCCGCCACGCCCAGCCTTCCGAAATCGTGGGCGCCGTCCTCTACCTGGCCTCCGATGCCGCGAGCTACACCACCGGCGCCGTCCTTACCGTCGACGGCGGCACCCTGGCCTGAGCGGCCTCCCCGGGCGAATGCGGCCTTTCTTGGCCGTTCGCGGGGCATTTGGTAGAATGGGGAGGGCATAGGGTAATTCCGCCGTGGGGGCGCCCGCGCGTATCCCCCCGACGTATGTCACAGGAGCGACATGACCGAAGGCACTCGAGAATGGGACAGGCACATGAACCTTCCCAACCGGCTGACCCTGGCGCGTGTGATCATGGCGCCGGTTTTCGTCGTTCTCATGTCTTTCGACATGGTTTCCCTGTACATCCTGGCGTATGCGGTGTTTACGGCGGCCATCGTCACCGACTATTACGACGGAAAGATCGCGCGGGAACGCAATCTCGTGTCGAATTTCGGCAAGTTGTGGGACCCCGTGGCCGACAAGGTGATCATGACGGCGGCCTTCGTGATGATGATGCCCATTGCGGAACTGTGGATCCCGGCCTGGACCGTGGTGGCGATCCTGGCGCGGGAATTCATCGTGACGGGGGCCCGGTCCTACGCGGCCAGCGACGGCCAGGTAATCGCCGCCAACCAATGGGGCAAAGCCAAGACCGTGATTCAGATGGTCTACATCATGGTCTTTCTGTTCCTGGTGGTGGTGGGCCGCATCCTCGGGAACTGGATGCCGGAGTTCGCGGAGGAATACTTCCTGCCCGCCCTGCGGTACACGTCGCGCCTGACCATCGTGGCGGTGGCCCTCTTCACCCTGTACACGGGGCTCCAGTTCGCCCGAATGAACTGGCAGAGCCTCGGAATGGGGAAATGGTCATGAAATCCTGCCATTCCACGCGGGTCATCGTCGACCTCAACGCCTATGCGAACAACCTGCGCATCGTGCGCCAGACCATCCCCGACGAATGCGCCATCATGGCCATGGTCAAGGCCGACGCCTACGGCCACGGGGCGGTGCGCATCGCGCAGAAGGCCCTCGCCGAGGGCGTCCGCATGCTGGGCGTGGCCACGGTGGACGAAGGGATCGAGTTGCGCGAGGCGGGGATCGCCGCGCCCATCCTGGTGATGATGCCGCCCAACGACGAAGCCGTCGTGCCGGCCATCGAGCACGACCTGCGCCTGGTCATCTCGGACGTGGCCACCGCGGAGCGCGTCGGCGAATACGCCCGCCGCCTCAACAAGGTGGTGCCGGTCCATTGCAAGGTCGACAGCGGCATGGGGCGCCAGGGATTCGACATCGATACGGCCCACAGCGACATCCTTTTTACCACACGGATCTCCCACATCGACATCGAGGGGATTTGCACCCATTTCCCCGTGGCCGAGAACGTCCGCGATCCCTTCACGGCCAACCAGTTGAAGGTGTTCAAGCACCTGCTCAAACAGCTCGAGAAGCAGGGGATTCCGTATGAGATGGTGCACGCCGCCAACAGCGCCGCCATCGTCAACTTCCCCAACAGCGCCTTCGACATGGTCCGCCCGGGCCTGATGACCTACGGCGTGTGGCCCACCGAGACGCCGCCCGCCGTTTCGCCGCTCCACCCCGTGCTCCGATGGGAGACGCGGGTGGCCCTCATCAAGGAATTGAAGCCCGGCAGCAGCGTCGGCTACGGCCGCACCTACGTCACGCCCACGCCCGCCCGGATCGCCCTGCTCCCCGTGGGCTACGCCGACGGGTACAAGTACCGGCTGGCGAACAACGCCGACGTCATCATCCGCGGCAAGCGGTGCCCGGTCCGGGGCAACGTGTCCATGGACCAGATCACCGTGGACGTCACCGCCGTGCCCGGCGTGGCCGTGGGCGATACCGCCACCCTCATCGGCACCGACGGTCAGCAGACCATCGGCGCCGAGGAGCTCGCCCAACGGGCCCAGACCATCCCCTACGACATCCTCACCGGGATCGGCCGCCGCTGCGAACGCAGCTACGTGGAGTAAATGCCGCTCACCTACTACATCGACGGCTACAACGTCATTCACCAATCCCGGTCCATCCGGCCCCTGCTCAAGGCCGACTTCGAAACGGCCCGCGACGCCCTCGTCGAGCGGGTCGCCCGCTTCTGCTCCGTCACCGGCGAGCGGGCCCAGATCGTCTTCGACGGCCGCGGCCGGCGTGCCGAACCCGCGCTGCCCTTCCATCGGGCGCCGGGACTCGAGGTGGTGTATTCACCCGGACACCAGACCGCCGACGCCCTCATCGAACGCAGCGTCTACAACACCGTCGACCGGCGACATCTGGTCGTGGTGAGCGGCGACAGCGGCATCCGCAACCTGTGCCGCGGCCTGGGGGCCCTCGTCATGAGCCCCGCCAGCTTCCTCGCCACGGTCCGCGAGACCGTCGGGAACAGCCGCGCCTCCCTCGAGCGCGACCATCGGGCCAATCCCCGGTTGCGGGTCGAGGATCGATTGAGCGCCGAGAACCTGCGCCAACTGCGCCGCCTCAAGGATCGACTGGAACGGGGCGGACCGGATTGACTCTTTCCCGGGGAAAAGGCTTCAATCCCGACCCGGGCGTAAAGGATTATCCGCCGCTGCCGTCAATGTTATTCCAATGACGGGAACCCGAAGTCGCGAAGTTCGCGATAATCCCGTGTTTCCGGCGTGCGTTGCGTGGTAGAATGGACGATTAACCCGCGTTTTGGTGCGGAGTGAGTGGCGCGCTCTGTATGAGGACGGAATTCGCAAAACTACTGAAGCTCATTCGCAAGGCCCGCCCCAACGCCGATCTGGAGTTGGTGCGCAAGGCCTACCGTGTCGCGAATGACGCGCACAAGGGGCAAAGGCGCCTCTCCGGCGACCCCTACGTCGGCCACTGCATCTCCGTCGCCACCATCCTGGCCCAGTTGGGCCTGGACGAGACCACCATCGCCGCGGGTCTGCTCCACGACGTGGTGGAAGACACCAAGGTCACCCGGGACGACCTGGCCGCCCAGTTCGGCGAGGAAATGGCCGAGCTCGTGGACGGCGTCACCAAGATCCGGGCGCTGTACACCACCTCGGCGGCGCCCACCCAGAAAGAGAAGCAGGCCGAGAACCTGCGAAAAATGCTGGTGGCCACCGCCAAGGACGTCCGGGTCATCCTCATCAAGCTGGCCGACCGGCTCCACAACATGCGCACGGTCGAGTTCCTCCCCCCGGAAAAATCCCGCACCATGGCTCAGGAGACCCTCGAGATCTACGCGCCCCTGGCCCATCGGCTCGGCGTGGCGCGGTGGAAGTGGGAGCTCGAAGACCACGCTTTTCACGTGCTGGACCCGGTCGAATACAAGCAGATGGCCGCGAAGGTGGCCATGAAGCGCCGGGAACGGGAGGCCTGGCTGAACGAGGCGATCCGGTTCCTCGAGGAGCGCCTCGCCGAGGCCGAGGTGAGCGCCCGCGTCATCGGCCGGCCCAAGCACCTCTACAGCATCTGGCAGAAGATGCAGCAGGAAGGCAAGGATTTCGACCAGGTGATGGACATCCTGGCCCTACGGATCGTCACCCAGACCGTCTCGGGCTGCTACAACGCCCTGGGCGTGGTCCATACCCTGTGGACGCCGGTGCCGGGCCGGTTCAAAGACTACATCGCCATGCCGAAGGTCAACATGTACCAGTCGATCCACAGCACGGTGATGCGCGAGAACGGAGTGCCCCTCGAGGTGCAGATCCGCACCGAAGAGATGGATCGGGTGGCGCGGGAAGGCATCGCGGCCCACTGGGTCTACAAGGAGACCAAGGGCGACGGCAAGCGGGTCGACCGCAAGCTCGACGCGCGGCTGGACTGGCTGCGCCAGATGTACGAGTGGCTCAAAGACACCACCACGTCCGACGAGCTGCTCGAAGGGGTCCGGCGCGACGTGGGCAGCACGGACGTCTACGTCTTCACCCCCAAGGGCGAGGTCAAGGAACTGGCCCACGGCGCCACGCCCCTCGATTTCGCCTTCTCCATCCACTCCGACATCGGGCTCCACTGCATCGGCGCCCGGGTCAACGGCCGGATGGTGCCCCTGCGGTACAACCTCCAGATGGGCGACGTGGTCGAGATCCTGACCTCGAAGAACCAGACCCCCAGCATCGATTGGCTGGACATCGTGGTGACGGCCCGAGCCCGCACCAAGATCCGGGCCCGTCTGCGAGAGCTGGGCGCCCTCGAGCCCGTGGGCGGTCCCGAAGACGGCAAGCAGCGGGAACGGGTGGTCCGGCCGCCGGCCATGCCCAAGCCGGCCGTTCGCCACGTGGACGACGCCACCCGCGACAAGCTGCTGCGCGTCGAGGGCATGACCCGGGTGGCCGCCACCTTCGCCAAGTGCTGTAACCCCATGCCCGGCCAGCCCATTCTGGGGTATTCGACCCGGACCCCGGGCATCACGATTCACCGGGCCGACTGTCGCAACTTCGCCAACACCAAGCGGGATCCGTCGCGCATCGTCGAGGCCTCCTGGGACGGCGACCAGCACTTCGCCATCGCCATGCGCGTCACCACCACCCAGCGGCCCAACCTCATCGCCGACATCACCAACGCCATCCGCCCCCTCAACATCAGCATCACCCAGGCGGAATTCCGCCCCTGCGAGAACGGGCGCAGCTACTTCGACTTCGCCTTCGAGGCCCCCGACCAGGCCAGCGTCGATCTCGTGGCCCGCACCATCAAGACCGTCGCGGGTGTCACCGGCGTGCGCCGCATGCCCGTGGCCCAGTTCCAACACATGTACGCCCGCGAACAGGAGACGGTGTAACCGCCTGGAAAACGCCCGGCAACGACGGCGCGGCGAGTCCACCGCTATCCTTCCGGATCCCGAACAGGCTTTCGTGTCCGACCAGCCCGAGACCCTTCCGGATGCCGTGCAAGACTGAACTTCCGCATGCACACAGTCTTATTACTCGGTGCGCTTCTTCTCCTGCACGGCCGTGCCGTAGACCGCAGGTCAGCGTGCTGCCGCGCGGCGGGCCGACTTTACCGTGTTTTTCAGGAGCATGGCGATGGTCATGGGGCCGACGCCGCCGGGGACGGGGGTGATGGCTTCGGCCTTGGGGAAGACGGCGTCGAAGTCCACGTCGCCGGCGAGGCGGAAACCCGATTTCCGGCTCGAATCCTCGACCCGCGAGGTGCCCACGTCGATGACCACCACGCCCTCCTTCACCATGTCGGCCTTGATGAAGTACGGCGAGCCCATGGCCGCCACCAGGATGTCGGCCTGGCGCGTGATCTCGGGCAGGTTGCGCGTGCGCGAATGGCACACCGTCACCGTGGCGTCGGCGCCCGGGGCCTTCTGCATCAGGATCGCCGCCAGGGGCTTGCCCACGATGTTGGACCGGCCCACGACGACCACGTGCTTCCCGGCGGGGTCGTAGCCCGAGCGCATCAGCAGTTCCTGACACCCCTGAGGCGTGCACGACACGAAGGTGTCCTCGCCGATGAGCAGTTTTCCAAGGTTCGTGGGGTGGAATCCGTCCACGTCCTTGTCGGGCGAGACGGCGTTGAGCACCTTCGTCTCGTCGATGTGGCGCGGCAGGGGAAGCTGCACCAGGATGCCGTGGACGCGCGGGTCCGCGTTGAGCTCGCCCACCAGCCCCAGCACGTGATCCTCGGAGGTGTCCGCCGGTGGGAAGTGGGCGAAGGACTCCACGCCGATCTCTTCGCAGGCCTTGCGCTTGTTGTTGACGTAGACCTGGCTCGCCGGGTCGTCGCCCACCAGCACCACGGCCAGCCCCGGCCGGACGCCCTGCGCCGTCAGAGACGCGACCTCGTTCTTCAACTCGCCGCGGATCTCCGCCGCGATCGCCTTGCCGTCGATGATTTTCGCCATGCCCACCGCCTGGTTTGTCCTGGTTTTGCGCCGATTCCCTTGAAAGCGCACATGATACCGGCGCCGGTCCGGACGCGCAAGCCACTTTTAGAATATTGCTCCGAATTTCACTTCCCGTCTCCCGGCGTATAGAATGCCTCTCGTGAAGGAGGGCCTCCCTTTGACCCTGCAACCCATCGAAAAAGCCGCAACCGAATTGGCCGACGAACGGGCGGGCTGGGTGACGCGGCGCGACGCGGCCGACGCCCTCGGACGGGCCGCCGAAAAAGCCATTCGAGCCCTTCAAGCCCGGCGTCGCGAGAAGGACATCGACGTGAAAACGGCCGTGGACCGGGCCCTGGGTCGGGTGAGCGCGGCCCTGGCGGGCGAACCCGCCAAAGGCGGCTATACGCTGGAAGAGCTGGCCCAGGCCTGCGCCAAGCCCGGCAAGCGCATCGTCACCGCCGAGGACGAGGGCTATACCGTCGAGGTGATGCTGTCGAACGACCGCCGGCAGCGCGTGCGCGTCGAGGAAACCGAGCGCGAACGGGGCCGGCTGGTGGTCATCTCGACGCGCTGCGGCAAGGCCACGCCCGACGCCCTGTCCTGGGCCCTCCGCGCCAACGTCAGCCTCACCCTCGGCGCCCTCGCCCTGGTAGAGGAAGACGGCGAGGAGCGGTTCCTCATCCGCAACTGCTACATCGCCCGCGAAGCCACGCCCCTCGAGGTCAAGGCCTCGGTGAAGGAAGTCGCCTTTTACGGCGACTGGATCGAGCGCAAGCTCGCGGGCTCGGAAGACCTGTTATGACAAGTACGCACCATTCCCCGATACCGTGCGAAGAGAGCGACTGCCGGCGTCCCGCCCTCACGGGCGCGCGGCACTGTTCCGTGCACATTCCCGACGCCGCGGCCTATAGTCGCTCCCTCCCCCTGGACCAATTGGAGGGCGCCTGCCTCGTGGGGGCCGACCTGCGGAACTGCGATCTCGATGGGGCCAATCTGCGCTATGCCCGCCTGTCCCACGCGGACCTGCGGGGCGCGAATCTGCGCCGGGCCGACCTGCGCCGGGCCGACTTCGACGAAGCCAACCTCGCCGGAGCCGACCTGAGCGGCGCCAACCTCGAGTTCGCCGTCCTGGGCGGGGCCGATGTGTCCGATGCCCGATTCACCGGCGCCTACATGGAACGGGCCAACCTCGTGGGGACCCATGGACCCCGGGCCAACTTCTCCGGCGCCAATCTGTACTACGCCCGTCCCGGCAACGCCGACTTCCGCGACGCCGATTTCTCGGGCGCCAACATTCAGCGCGCCATCTTCCGCCGGGCCAACCTGGCCGGCGCCCGCTTCGACGGCGCCACCGGGACCGCCAACTTCGAAAACGCCGTCCGCTGACGCGGAGGAGGCCATCCGCCGTGATTTTTCGCCATTTTCTGCTGTCGGTGAACGAGGTCAACGCCTTCATCCTGGCCTGCGACCGGACGCGCCAGGCCCTGCTCGTGGATGCCGGCGACTTCGAGCCCCAGATATTGAACTTCCTCGAGCGCGAAGGGCTTGAGCTCGCGGCCGTGTTCATCACCCACAATCATTACGACCACGTGGACGGGCTGGCCGAGTACGTCAAGCGGTTCCATCCCAAGATATACGCCGGGGAACACCGCGTGGGCGCCACCGAGGCCATCCCCGTTCGCGAAGGCGACGAGGTACCCGTCGGCAACCTCGTGGGCCGGGTCCTCGAGACCCCCGGCCACACGCCCGACGGCCGCAGCCTGGTCTTTCCCACCATGGTATTCACCGGCGACGCCCTCTTCGCGGGGTCCGTGGGCGGAACGGCCACCCCGGAGCTCGCCCGCGAGCAGATCGAGCACATCCGCGAAAAGATCTTCGCGTTGCCCGACGAGACCGAGATCCACGTCGGCCACGGGCCTTCGAGCACCGTCGCCGTCGAACGCCGCTACAATCCCTTCTTCGTCTGACCCTCGCGCAATTCTTCGCCCGACGTCGCCAGGACGGTGAACGAAACGGGCGGCTCCGCGGATCTCCGCTTTCGCCGAGACGCGAGGGCGAAGAACAGGGTCGTCCCCGCGACGGCCAGCACGGCGCTGATGGCTCCCGACACGGTCAGGCCGAAGACGGACCGGGCGCTGTCGTCGCGGAGGAACTCGATGCCGAACCGCAATACGCCGTACAGCGCCAGGTAACCCAGCGCCACGGCGCCCGGAAAGGGCTTTCGGGCGAGGAGCATCTTGAGCAGCCCGGCCACCACCAGCAGGCCCACGACCTGGTAGAGCTGGGTGGGGTGGAGGGGCGCGGTGGTCGTGGCGACGGCGGGGTCGATTCGGCCGGCGAGGGCGTGGTCGACGAAGACGGCGGAACCGGCGGGAAAGCTCAAACCCCAGGGGAGCGACGTGGGCCGGCCCCAGCAGCAGCCGTTGAGAAAGCAGCCGACGCGGATGATGGCCTCTCCGAGGGCCATGTAGGGGGCCATGATGTCGAAGACGGGGATCCAGGGGATCCCGGCGCGCTTCAGAAACAACCCCGCCGCCAGCGCCCCGCCCAGCACCCCTCCGTAGAGGGTCAGTCCTCCCTCCCAGAGAAAGATCGCGCGCCACCACTGGTCGGGCGGCGTGTGCTGGATGGCGAAGAACAGCCTGGCTCCGGCGAGGGCCCCCAGCAGGCCCCACACGCCGATCTGCGGCGGCAGGACAAATCCTTCGCGACGACGGCGCGACTCGCGCACCGCCAGGAGCGTACACACCAGGACCGCCGCGGCGAGGAGGGTCCAGTAGGCGTGGAACGTCAGGCCGCCGATGCGAAACGGCTCAGGCCGCATGACGGCGCCCCTTTCCCGGCGCAGGCTCGCGCCCGGGAACGCTGAGCAGGTGACTGGAATGAGCCATGGGGTCGCCGGCGCTCCGTGGGTTGCGCACCGTCCGGACTCGACGGGCGCCGTCATTGTGGCACGGCTCCCGGCGGCGTTCAACGGCCGGGGCCGGTCAGGAAGGGTATTCGACGGCGACCAGGGCGAGCCCGTGGGCGGGGGCGGTGTGGCCCTGGAACGGTCCGGGCGAGCGGAGCAGTTCGTCGAGCCGCGACTCGGGGATCCGGCCGCGGGCGATGTCCACCACCGTGTGGGTGATGTTCCGCACCATCTTGTACAGGAACCCGTTGCCGTGGAAATGGAGGGTCCACAGGTGTTGCGCGTCGAATGGAGCCACCACGCCCCCGGGCCGCAGCTCGATGCGGTGGATGGTGCGGACGGTGGTCTTGGTCGAGGCGCGGCTCGACCGGAATCCGGCGAAATCGTGTTCGCCCTCGAGGCGCCGGACGAGTTCCTGGACGCGATCGAGGTCGATCTCGCGCCGCAGGCACCAGGCATAGCGCGCCGAAAACGGATCCGGCTCGCGGCTCAGCGACAAGGTATAGGCGTAGCGCTTGCCCACGGCCGATTTGCGGGCATGGAACTCCGGCGAGACCGCTTCGAGGGCTTCCACCCGTATTTCGGGGCTGAGCATGGACGACAAGGACCGC
This sequence comes from uncultured Nitrospiraceae bacterium, assembly GCA_964452795.1. Taxonomy (GTDB): domain Bacteria; phylum Hydrogenedentota; class Hydrogenedentia; order Hydrogenedentales; family SLHB01; genus CAYVOE01. The sequence continues at coordinate 1,499 of CAYVOE010000141.1, read as the reverse complement.
CGCAGGCGCTGCGGGTCGGGCGTGCCGGGCCAGCGGCACGAGAAGACCTGGGCGAGGGCGTGGACCCCCGCGTCGGTGCGGCCGGCGCCGTGGATGCGCACGGGCCGCGACGCGATGCGCGACAGGGCCTCCTCGATGGCGCCCTGCACGGTCCGTTCGCCCGGTTGCACCTGCCAGCCGGCGAATCCGGTGCCGTCGTATCGCACCACCGCCTTGAGGCACGTTTCCAAAGGTTCTCCTCCCGCCCCGGTATCGTTTCGTTCGTCGGGTTCATTGGAAGCCCGCGCTTTCCCTCCATCCTACCCGATAAACGAGGGCCGACGGCACCCCCGGCCGCGATCCGTTTGACAGTTTCGCGAGCCGTGGAGTAGGCTGATTCGGCTCTGATCCGATCGGTTCGGGAGAGGAAGGACAAACAAACTATGACGCGTCTGCTGGTTTCCGGGCTGGCCCTCGTGTTGATGCTGGCGTCGGTGGGATGCGCGTACGGCCGCAAACCGGTCATGCGCGATGCGGTGGTGTCGCCCTCGTCGCTGCAACCGGGCGAAAGCGCGCTTATCACGGTGAAACTCAACGACCGCTACGGCATCGTGGACAGCGTGGTGGCGGTGGTGCGCGAAGACACCCGGGTCCGGCTGCCCCTGCGCGACGACGGCACCCTGGGCGACGTGGAAGCGGGCGACGACGTGTGGAGCCTGCAGGTGGACGTGCCGTTCCAGGCGCCGCCCGGAGATTTCACGCTCGACATCGTGGCCTTCCGGTCCGACGGTGAACCCATCACGGTGAGCCGCAACGACGGCGGCGACGTTCCCCTGGCCGCGACCGCCACGGTCAGCATTTTCTACCCCGAGGGTGCATCGACCTACAGCGCCGTGCCTCCGACGGCCCCCTCGAACGGCGGACCCGAGCCCGCGCCCGTCGTGGAAGAGGCGCCCGCCGCCGAGGAAGAACCGGCTCCATGATATTTGCCGTCGTGGCGGCGGCCCTGGCCGCGCCCAACGTGGTGCTCCTGTCCGTTGACACCCTCCGCGCCGACCACCTTGGTTGTTACGGGTATGCCCTGCCCACCTCGCCCCATATCGACCGATTGGCCGAGGAGGGCCTTCTCTTCGAGGACTGCATCTGCGAGGTGCCCCTCACCAGCCCGTCCTTCGGCTCCCTCATGACGTCGCGCTATCCGCGTATGACGGGCGTCACCCGCAACGGCCTGCCCATGCCGTCCGACATCCCCACGGTGGCGGAGCAGTTCCGCGCGGCCGGTTATTACACGATGTGCGTGCAGAGCAACTGGACCCTGAAACGGGATCTCTCGGGTCTGGACCGCGGGTTCGACGTCTACGACGACGACTTCCACACCCGGCGCTGGGGCTTTATCAAATCCGAGCGGCGCGCCGACGAGGTCACCCGGCTGGCGCTCAAGCTGCTCGAGAGCCGCGACCAGGATCGCCCCTTCTTCGCCTGGATCCACTTCAGCGATCCCCATGCGCCGTACCGATACC